>CANJWF010000115.1 GCA_947478315.1 Sphingobacteriaceae bacterium
ATAACGGTGGTATGGGTTCTAATGGTTTAACCTCAGCACGACACGATGTGTTTGCTAAATATTTAGCGGAACAATATCCAGAATGTTACGACCCATTAGTTCCGTTCGATTTGGTGTTTTCGGGACAAATGAACTTAACAGATAACATTCAAATAGCGGAAGGCACATTTGTTGAAGCAGGAAAATTGGTTTTATCCCCAACTAGGACGTATGCCCCTATTATCAAAATGATATTAGACAGTTTTCGTTCACAGATACACGGCATGGTGCATTGCAGTGGAGGAGCGCAAACCAAAGTTTTACATTTTATTGAGGACTTACATGTGATAAAAAACAACCTTTTCCCTATCCCACCGTTGTTTAAACTGATACAACAACAGTCACAAACTAACTGGCAAGAAATGTATCAAGTTTTTAACATGGGACATCGAATGGAATTATATGTACCACAATCAATAGCCTCATCTATTATAGATATTGCAACCCAATTTGGCGTTGCCGCACAGGTAGTAGGCTATGTAGAAAATGCAATCAATCAAAAACAAGTAACGCTACAAACACCTTATGGAGATTTTATATATCATTAAGATTTATAAAATTCATTACCCTATTTTGCATCCATCATGTATCTAATTAAAGTAAAAGGCGTAGCAAAAATTCCAGATTACGTTCAGTTAAGGGACGATTCATTCACATTATTAGCCTATTTTCGAGTAGATAGACCCGATAAATCGTTAGAAAAAGTGGGATTTTCTCATTGTGCAGATTACATCATGCAGCTAGTGGAAGAATTACCTTTTGGTAAAATTCTTAAAATAGATTTGCCAAGAAACGAGCAATAAAAATCATCATTGATAAACTAATACAACTCAAAATAATTATCACATTATCAAAACGCCCCCACATGAACACTACTGTAATCAGATTAGATAAGGTTGATATTTATCAACAAAGACACTTAATCCTATCCAATGTTAGTATCAAAATAGATAAAGGAGAATTTGTTTATTTAATAGGGCAAACAGGTAGTGGAAAAAGTTCTTTATTGAAAGTTCTTTACGGAGACTTGAAAATGACTAATGGACAAGGTATTATAGCGGGTTTTGATCTTACACAGTTACAAGAATCTCAAGTGCCATTTTTGAGACGAAAATTAGGAATAGTTTTTCAAGACTTTCAGTTATTAACCGATCGTAACGTGAAAGAAAATTTAGAATTTGTGATGAAAGCAACAGGTTGGGAAGACAAACATGCTATAGAGCAACGTTGTGTAGAAGTTTTGGACAAAGTAGGTTTACGCAATAAGCTATACAAAATGCCCTATGAATTATCAGGGGGAGAACAACAAAGAATAGTAATAGCACGTGCTTTAATTAATAATCCAGAAATTATTTTAGCTGACGAACCTACTGGTAACTTAGATCCTGCAACATCTGAAGAAATAACTGCATTATTGAAAAATATTAGTCAGAATGGAACCGCTGTGTTAATGGCAACTCACGATTACCATATGATTCAATGCTTCCCTGCTCGTATTCTTAAATGCGATAATGGTCAATTAATCGAAGCACAAGATTTCGCGTAGGTTAGATACAATGTAAACTGACATTTTTTCTGCCATGAGAAAACCAAAGATGTTACTATGGCTGGTTTTTATCTTTGGCAGCATATTTGTTAGTTATGTTTCTCGTTAAGAAATTCATCAACCTCTGATTATACCCATAAAATTAATATCATGGATAAAGAAGAAATATTAGATAACAAAGCAGCAGAAATTTTACAACAACAAGAAAATAGCACAACTGCTAATGCCAATAATATCGATGAGGTTAATATTCCCTCTTCAACGGATGTTAAAGAAGAGGTAGATGCACTGGCAGAAGCGAATGACAAGTATATTCGTTTATATGCAGAGTTCGATAACTTTAAACGTAGGACCACTAAAGAACGTATAGAGTTGCTACAAACAGCATCTAAAGATGTAATAGTATCCTTGTTAACCGTTTTAGATGATTTTGAACGTAGCTTAAAATATCTTGAAACAGCAACAGACATTGGTGCAATAAAAGAGGGTATTTTGCTTGTACAGCATAAGCTAAAAAATATATTAACCCAAAAAGGTTTAAAAGAAATGGAATCTTTAGGGCAAGTGTTTGATGCAGATTTGCACGAGGCCATCACCAACGTGCCTGCTCCGACAGAAGATATGAAAGGTAAAATTATTGATGAGGTCGAAAAGGGATATTATTTAAATGAAAAAGTAATTAGGTACGCAAAAGTAGTGGTAGCGAACTAATTAAATAATTAAACGGATTATGTCAAAAAGAGATTATTACGATATACTTGGAGTGCAGCGTAATGCTTCCGCAGAGGAGTTAAAAAAAGCCTATAGAAAATTAGCCATTAAGTATCATCCTGACAAAAATCCCGATGATAAACAAGCCGAAGATAAGTTTAAAGAAGCCGCAGAAGCCTATGAAATATTAAGTAATACCGAAAAACGTCAGAAATACGACCAATTTGGTCATGCAGGAATGGGTGCTGGAGGTCAAGCTGGAGGCGGTTTTGGTGGAATGAATATGGACGATATATTTAGCCATTTTGGAGATATATTTGGAGATAACGAAGGCTTTTTTTCAGGAGGAAGGTCTCGTGGCCGTAGGGTATCGAGAGGTAGTAATTTAAGAATTAAAGTTAAACTTACACTCCAGGAAATAGTTAATGGCGTAGAAAAGAAAATAAAGGTTAATAAACTTACCAGTTGCGGAAGTTGTGGAGGAACAGGAGCAAAGGATAAGTCTTCTTTTCAAACTTGTAAAACTTGTGGTGGTGCAGGAGCTATAAGAAAGGTTTCGCAAACTTTTTTGGGTCAAATGCAAACCACGGCCACTTGTCCAAGTTGCAATGGAGAAGGTACTCAAATTACTTCAAAGTGTACTTCTTGTCATGGAGATGGAGTGATGAATGGTGAAGAAACCATTAGCATTAATATTCCTCCAGGAGTTAGTGAAGGAATGCAATTGAGCGTAGGAGGTAAAGGTAATGCCGCACCACGAGGGGGTATTCCAGGAGATTTAATTATTGTCATAGAGGAAGTTGCTCATGAAACATTAAATAGAGAAGCCAATCACATTGTTTATGACTTATCTATCAATTTTATAGATGCCGTTTTAGGTTCAAGTGTAGATGTGCCTACTATAGATGGTAAAGCAAGAATTAAAATAGAAGCAGGCACACAAAGTGGAAAAGTATTAAGATTAAGAGGAAAAGGAGTTCCCGAATTGAATAGTATAGTTCGAGGAGATCAGTTAGTTTATATCAATGTTTGGACACCTAAAAACTTAACCTCTCAAGAACGTGATTTATTATCTCAGTTAAAAGATTCAGATAATTTTAAGCCACCATTAACGAAAAAATAGATTTTTATGGGCAATATTTTTATGCAGATAGTATAAATTAAGTGCAGTTTAAGTACTTGAATTATTTTTTTATAAGTTATCTGTTTTAGTTATAGATTTGCCCCAAATTTTAGAATCTAAAATAAAAAATAATTGAAATTATGTATTGGACATTAGAATTGGCATCGCATTTAGAAGATGCTCCTTGGCCTGCAACAAAAGATGAGTTAATTGATTACGCTATCAGAACAGGAGTTCCATTGGAAGTTATAGAGAATTTGCAAGCCCTAGAAGATGACGGAGAACCTTATGAGACTATAGAAGAAATTTGGCCAGATTATCCAACAAAAGATGACTTCTTTTTCAATGAGGATGAGTATTGATAGGCAATACTAAATAAGTTTATTATAAATCGAATTTTACAAATCCACCATTATCGACTTGGTTGGTGGTGGGCAAGTCGATAGATATATTAAAAGAAGTTTAATTTCGTTGCGTTTGTATTCGTGATTGTATGTCAAAGGTATCAAAAAAGCGGTTTTATTGCTTTTTTCGCTTATTGATTTCGTCTCTGATTCGAGCAGCTTTTTCGTATTCCTCTGAATCTAAAGCCTCTTCAAGTAGTCTTTTAAGTTCGTTACTCGATATATCAGACAGTTCGTTTTTCGCTTTTGAGGAGATTAATGATTCTAAGTTTTCGTCTTCTTGTTTGCTAACGTTATTATTCGATTCGTCTTTTTTATTTTCAGTATTCTCTAAAAGTGAAAAATCATTATTCTCTACTACGATTCCTGCTACAGAAAGGATAGATTCATTGGTTATAATAGGGCACTCAAATCTCACGGCTAAGGCCACTGCATCTGAAGTTCTTGAATCAATTTCAATCTTCTTAATTCCGTCTGTACAAATTAATTTCGCATAAAAAACACCATCAACAAGGTTGTAAATAATAATTTCTTCCAACACAATATGAAAAGCTTCTGCTAGATGTTTAAAAAGGTCATGCGTAAGTGGTCTGTGTGGAGTTAACGCTTCCAAGGCAATAGCAATAGCTTGAGCCTCTGATGGTCCAATGACGATAGGTAAACGTCGTTTCCCATTAACCTCACTTAACACCAAAGCATAAGCTCCAGACTGGGTCTGACTATAGGATAATCCTACAATATTTAATTTAATTCTTTTCATTCACGCTCGCTTGATATCGATTTAAATACTTGTTTTATGAGCTTTTATCGCTTCTATCAACTGAGGTACTACTTGAAATGCGTCTCCTACAATGCCATAATCGGCAACTTTAAAAAATGGAGCTTCTGGATCATTGTTGATAACCACAATCA
>CANJWF010000116.1 GCA_947478315.1 Sphingobacteriaceae bacterium
CCTTGCTGAGCGATATGAATAGGATTTTTATTATCGTGATCGACGTATACTGGAACATCAATTTGTGTACCTAAAATTTTTAATTGATCTATTGCGGCAGGACGGTACACGTCACAAGCGATAAGTAAGGGAGATTTACCCTTTGATTTGAGATATTTGGCTAATTTCCCTGAAAAAGTTGTTTTACCCGAGCCTTGGAGTCCTGCAATCAGAATGATGGTTGGTCTATTATTCAAATTAAGTTCTACGGTGTCTCCTCCCATCAATGTTACTAATTCATCATTAACTATTTTAGTAAGCAACTGACCTGGAGATACTGATGTTAAAACATTCTGTCCAAGGGCTTTTTGTTTAACTTCTTCTGTAAATGTTTTAGCTATCTTATAGTTAACATCAGCATCTAAAAGGGCTTTCCTTATCTCTTTTAAAGTTTCTGCGACATTAATTTCACTGATTTTTCCTTGTCCTTTGAGAACCTTAAAGGCTCTTTCTAATTTATCCGACAGATTTTCAAACATGACTTGTAAATTAAATTAACCACTTACAGAGGGTGTAGCAAAGATAGTTTAATTTGTTTATTTGACAATGCAATGGTTATTAGGCTCTCGAAATTAACGTATTCAACTATAAAATAATGAGTTAAAAAATTATCGAGAACAAGGAGGTAATTCTTATCAACGTTTTTGAAACTTTACTTGATTAATTTAAAACAACAAAATTCGATACCCTATCATTGATTGTTCTCATTTTTTTATCGAAATTCGGCACTTTATTTTGTTTTTTTTCGTAAACATAAATTTTTGAAATAATGAGCTTGATTTTAGATGTCAAAGCGAGACAGATACTAGATTCTCGAGGAAATCCAACTGTTGAAGTTGATGTGTTAACTCAAAACGGATGTTTGGGTAGAGCTGCCGTTCCTTCAGGGGCATCTACGGGAACTCACGAAGCTGTTGAGTTACGAGATGGAGATAAGAATCAATATTTAGGCAAAGGAGTACTGAATGCTGTTAGTAATGTTAATAATATTTTAGCAAAAGAATTACAAGGTTTAGATGTGTTTGAACAAAATCAGATAGACCATTTGATGTTAAGTGTTGATGGAACAGATAATAAAAGTAAAATTGGAGCCAATGCTATTTTAGGTGTTTCATTAGCCGTAGCTAAGGCCGCTGCGGACGAAAGCAGACAATCTCTGTATAGGTACATTGGTGGTGTTAATGCTAATACATTACCTATTCCCATGATGAACATTTTGAATGGAGGTGCGCATGCAGACAATAAAATAGATTTTCAAGAATTTATGATTATGCCCATTGGTGCATCATCTTTTTCGGAGGCGCTAAGAATGGGTACAGAGGTGTTTCATCATTTAAAATCGGTATTAAAAAAGAAAGGGTACTCTACTAATGTGGGAGATGAAGGAGGGTTTGCTCCAAATATTGGCTCCAATGTTGAGGCGATAGAAACGGTGTTGCAGGCTATAGAGGTTGCAGGCTATAAACCAGGTATTGACATTTGGATTGCAATGGATGCTGCGACCTCCGAAATGTATGATTCACAAAGTAATACCTACGCCTTTCATAAATCAAGTGCGGAAAAATTAAGTTCTTCAGAAATGGTTAGTTATTGGGTAGATTGGGTTAAAAAATATCCTATTATTTCTATTGAAGATGGATTGGCGGAAGATGATTGGAATGGCTGGGCTGAGTTGACAAAAGCAATCGGAAACAAAGTACAACTCGTTGGAGATGACTTATTCGTAACAAATGTAAAGCGATTATCTAAAGGTATTGATAACGGTATTGCTAATTCAATTTTAGTAAAAGTAAATCAAATTGGTTCTTTAACGGAAACAATTGATGCGGTAACCTTGGCTCAAACCAATGGGTATACATCTGTAATGAGCCATAGAAGTGGAGAAACAGAGGATTATACAATTGCAGACTTAGCTGTTGCTTTAAATTGCGGACAAATTAAAACAGGTTCTGCGTCACGCTCCGATAGAATTGCAAAGTACAACCAATTGATCCGGATAGAGGAAGAACTTGGTAGTTCGGCAAAATTTATTGGCAAAGATTTTAAATTTTTGAAATAATATTTTCCACTAAAATAGCTGCAGATTTGTTATTATAGACGTAAGTCTGTGGCTATTTTTTAATCTTCATCAAGGAATATCTGCGACTCTTATGTCTTTGATATTTAACTGTAAGGTTTTCAGTTCTCGCCAAATATTTTCTTCAACAGTATAACAAATATTTACCTGTGCTTGGTTTAATATTTGCGGTAAAACATCTCCTAAACCAAATCCAATGGCATTAAATATCTTCGAATCGTGCTGTCTGAGGGTCAATTTTAAATGATTCTTTCCGACTATGGTTGCATCAATAACTAAAACATTTGTTGAACAGAACACAGGATTCATGTTGTCTGGACCAAATGGAGAAAATTGCTTAATAAGACGATAAAATTTGGGTGTAATTTGGGTTAATAAAATTTCGGCATCAATGACAACCTCAGGAATAAGTAACTCATTTGTTATGGTATCCGCAACGACATTTTCAAAACATTGTTGAAATATTGCTAAGTTTTCGGATTTAATTGTTAGTCCTGCGGCATATTTATGCCCTCCAAATTGTTCTAAAAGATGCTTACACGCCACCAATGCTTCGTATAAATCAAACCCTATAACAGAACGAGCGGATCCTGTTAAACAGCCATTAGACTTTGTGAATACAATAGTTGGTCTATAATAGGTTTCTATCAAGCGAGAGGCAACAATACCAATTACTCCTTTGTGCCAATACTCTCCGTAAATGACGGTAGTTTTTTTTTGCTGAAGGACCTTGTCTGCATTTATAATTGCAAGAGCTTCTTCGGTAATTAAACTATCGTATTCTCTCCTTTCAGCATTTTTATTATTGATAAAATCGCCTTTTTCTCGTGCTATTATTTCGTTATCGGCAATCATAAGAGCGACGGAATGACGAGCGTCATCGATCCGACCTGCAGCGTTTATGCGTGGACCTATTTTAAAAACAACATCACTAATGGTATAGTTGTCTTTTTTGTCGGCAAGTTCCATTAAAATTTTAATCCCAATGGATGGATTTTGATTAAGCTTTTGGAGTCCCCAATAGGCCAAAACACGATTTTCTCCCGTTAAAGGCACAATGTCAGATGCAATACTAATGGCTAACAATTCTAAATGTGTTTCTAATTCAGAAAATGAAATATTCTCCCATAGAGCAAATGCTTGCAATAATTTGAATCCAACGCCGCAACCAGACAATTCTTTATAAGGGTAGGTGCAATCGGAACGCTTGGGGTCTAACACAGCAATCGCTTGCGGTAGGTTAATGTCTGGTAGATGGTGATCGCAAATAATAAAATCAATACCCAAATTATTTGCATACGCAACTTGTTCGGTAGATTTAATACCGCAATCTAATGCAATAATTAATTTAATATTTTGATTATACGCATAATCAATCCCCTGGATAGAAATACCATAACCTTCTGTATATCGATTGGGAATATAGAAATCAATCAAGGAGTGATATTTTTTAAAAAAACTATACACCAAGGCTACGGCAGTTGTTCCGTCTACATCATAATCTCCATATACTAGGATTTTTTCTTGTTGTAAAATTGCTTTTTTTATACGTTTTACAGCGTTATCCATGTCCGTCATCAAAAACGGATTGTGTAATTGAGTTAAACTTGGTCGAAAAAAATCATTGGCTTTCTCTATTGTGTCAATACCTCTTTTGAACAAAATTTCCAATAAAGAATCTGATAACGGTTCTTTCCCTTTTTGAACACAAAAATTATTGAATTGAGTTCTGAAAATTATAAAGCGACTATAATCAGTTATTGGGGTTTCTATCCATCTTTTTTGCATAATTTTTAAAATAAGGAACGGCAAATATAATTTCGCATTTTCGCTATATTGCCCAAAAGGAATAGATTTACAGTTTAAAGATATATAAACAATATGACTATTGAAGATGCTCAAAAAAACGTTGATGAATGGATACGTACGAATGGAATACGTTATTTCAACGAATTAACCAATATGGCAATATTAACGGAGGAAGTTGGAGAAGTAGCCCGTATTATTGCTAGAAGATATGGGGAACAATCTTTTAAAAATTCGGACAAGAATTTTGAATTAGCTGATGAACTAGCTGATGTATTGTTTGTACTAATTTGTTTAGCAAATCAGACAGGAATAAATCTGACAACGGCTCTAGTAGACAATATCAATAAAAAAACGCTAAGGGATAAAAATCGGCATGCTGAGAATCAAAAATTGATATAAAAACCCTAATTTGTGTATGATGAAAAGCCCAAATTGCTTTTGTATTCGAACACCATATATGTTTAGGATATAGTATTGCTGATTCAGCAAGTCATTCTAAAACAGAAAATTTGATACTTTATCCCTAAAATAGCATAAACTCTATACTGAAAGACAACAATATAGAATTCTTTATTTTCAAATAAATGGTCTTGACTGTAAGATATCTGTTCACTTTTGTACTTACTTTATCAACCATTCGGAAATTTTTACCATAATTGTTTGGTCTATAAAAGTATATGTATTAATAACGACACAAGCTATTATTCACCACTAAAAAACGATTAAGAAGACGTGAAAAATAGAATTTTAATACCCATCATTATACTGAATTTGGTTATAACTACAACAAAAGC
>CANJWF010000117.1 GCA_947478315.1 Sphingobacteriaceae bacterium
CGCATGCACCCATGGCCCTATTGCTCGCCTTGCCCATGCTGGTCTTCAAGCTGGCAATCGGCGGCATGCTGCTGGCGTTTCTTGAAGCGGTCAGCGCCAAGATGCGCATCTTCCGGGTACCGGAATTTCTCGCCACCGCATTCCTGCTCGCCGTGATCGGCATGCTGGTTCATATTCTGCTGTGGACGCCAAAATGAACGATCTGGTCACCCAGACGATCAATCTGTTCGCCGCGATCATCCTCATGCTGGCCTTCGCGATGATCTCGCAGCGGCGCATCCTGTCCCTGATTCATCTGTTCACATTGCAGGGCGTCGCGCTGGCAGGTGCCACGGCGCTAGTCGGCTATGCCACCCACCAGCCGCATCTGTACATTTCCGCTGGCATCACGCTGGTGGTGAAGGTGATCGTGATTCCGCTGCTGCTGCTGCGCGTCATCGCCCGGCTCAATGTGCGCTGGGATGTGGAGACACTGATCAATATCCCGACCACCATGCTGATCGGCATCGTTCTCGTGATTTTCGCCTTCAATCTGGCGCAGCCGATCGCGCAGTTCTCCTCCACTATCGCGCACGGCACGCTGGGCATTGCGCTGGCCTGCGTGCTGCTGTCATTCATGATGATGATCACGCGGTCCAAGGCGGTGCCCCAGGTGATCGGCTTTCTGTCGATGGAGAACGGGCTGTTCTTCGCGGCCACGTCGGCAACCTACGGCATGCCGATGGTGATCGAACTGGGCATCGCGCTCGATGTGCTGGTGGGCATCCTGATTCTGGGCGTGTTCATGTTCCAGATCCGCGAACAGTTCGACAGCCTCGATATTCGCCATCTGGAACAGTTGAAGGAAGACTGACGATGGAGGCGCTGTATTTTGTTCTCGGCATTCCGCTCCTGGGCAGCCTGATCCTGGCGCTCACCGGACATCGAGGCTTCGCGCGTGATGTCAATGTGGCGTTCAGCTTCGGCACCTTCGCCGCCGCCTGCGCGCTGACCGCGGAAGTCATCTCCAACGGACCGCTGTTCGCCTGGGACAAACAGTTCTTCATCGATCCGCTGAATGTCTTTCTGGTCACGCTGACTGCCTTCGTGGGCATGACCACCGCCATCTTTTCGCGGCCCTACATGCGCGTGGAACAGGACCACGGCAAGATGACCCCGCGCCGCCTGCGCCTGTATCACAGCATGTACCAGTTGTTCAACTTCACCATGCTGGTGGCGCTGATGACCAACAACATGGGCATCCTGTGGGTGGCCATGGAAGCGGCCACACTCACCACGGTGCTGCTGGTGAGCGTGTACCGCACGGCCGCCAGTCTGGAGGCCGCATGGAAATATTTCATCCTCTGCGGCGTCGGCATCGCCCAGGCGCTGTTCGGCACGGTGCTGCTCTACATGGCGGCCGAGAAGGTGCTTGGCGCCGAGGGCGGCGCGCTGCTGTGGACCAATCTCGACATGGTCAAGGCGCAACTCGATCCGAACATCATCACGCTGGCCTTCGCGTTCCTGTTCATCGGTTACGGCACCAAGGTTGGCCTTGTGCCCATGCACAACTGGCTGCCCGACGCGCATGCCGAAGGTCCCACGCCGGTATCCGCGGTGCTCTCGGGTCTGCTGCTCAACGTCGCGCTCTATGCCATCCTGAGATGCAAGGTGCTGACCGACGGGGCATTGCAGAACCAGCTGGCCAGCCAGCTCATGATGGGATTCGGCCTCGTCTCGGTGGTCATCGCCGCGTTCTTCCTGTCGCGTCAGAAGGACGTGAAGCGCATGTTCGCCTATTCGTCCATCGAACACATGGGGCTGATCACCTTTGCCTTCGGCCTGGGCGGCCCGATTGCCAACTTCGCCGGCCTGCTGCACATGACGGTGCACTCGCTCATCAAGTCCGCCATCTTCTTCGCCGTGGGCCATGCCACGCAAAAGGCCGGCACGCAGAACATGAGCGACATCAAGGGCCTCATCAAGGTCAGCCCCACGGTGGGCTGGGGCATGATATTGGGTACGCTGGCCATCCTCGGCATGCCGCCCTTCGGCGTATTCGCCAGCGAATTCCTCATTCTGACCACCGCCATGCGCCAGCAACCCTGGGCCACGCCATTCCTGTTGCTGGCGCTGGGCGTGGCGTTTGCGTCGGTGTTCCATCGCGTGCTGCCCATGGTGTTCGGCGAGACTACGGTAAAAAGGCTGCCGCACTCGCCCGCGCTGGTCCCGGTGTTTGTCCATCTGGCCCTCGGACTGATGCTGGGCCTGTATATTCCGCCCTACCTTGACGCCTGGTATCGGCAGGCGGCGCGGATGATCGGGGGCTGATGCCATGTTGATTCCCGGAATGAATATCGAATTGCAGGCGTGCCCGGCACCGTTGCCGATCTGGCGCGGCAGCGCGCTCCGTGACGAATGGATATCCGCCGCCAGCATCGTGGCGCAGTCAGGCGGACGACTGGTATCGCTGTGGGGAGCGGACCGCCAGCACAACGACACCAGTGGATTGACAGTCTACGCAGCCTATGCAATCCAGCAGGGACTGGTCATCCTTGAACTGCCGCTGGCCGCCGGTGCAACCGCCTACCCTGATCTGGCAACGACATTTCCGTTTGCCGGCCGGATGCAGCGCGCCGCCACCGATCTGCTGGGTATCGTGCCCGAGGCTACGCATGACACGCGCCCCTGGCTGAACCACGGCGCCTGGCCGGCGGACCATTTTCCGTTGCGACAGAACGCCTTTGCGCAGGCGCAGTTTCCCGACAGCGCGCTGAACGACTACGCATTCGTCTCCGTGCAGGGCGACGGCGTGCACGAAATTCCGGTCGGCCCGGTGCACGCCGGGATCATCGAGCCCGGGCATTTCCGCTTCTCCATCGTCGGCGAGAAAGTGCTGCGGCTGGAAGAACGCCTGGGCTACACGCACAAGGGCATTGAAAAGCGTTTCACGCAACTGCCCGCGCTCGAAGCTCATCGTCTGGCCGGGCGCGTGTCGGGCGACTCGACCGTGGCGTATGCCTGGGCCTACTGCATGGCGCTGGAGTCGGCCACCGACTGCGCTGTGCCGGAGCGCGCGCGCGGGTTGCGGGCGCTCATGCTGGAGCGGGAGCGGGTCGCCAATCATCTTGGCGACCTGGGCGCGCTGGGCAACGACGCGGCACTGGCATTCGGCCTGGCACAATTCTCGCGGCTCAGGGAGGACTGGCTGCGCGCGTCGCTTGAGACGTTTGGTCACCGCCTGACGATGGACTGCGTGGTGCCGGGCGGTGTCGCGCGGGATCTGGACGGCGCAGGCGCGCAGCAACTGAACCTGCAATGCGACAACATTGAGCGCGAAGTGCGGCTGCTGCGCCGGATCTACGACGAGCACGCCGGACTGCAGGACCGCTTTACCACTACCGGTCGGGTCACGCCCGCGCTGGCCGCGCAACTGGGCCTGACCGGCCTGGCCGGCAGGGCCAGCGGCCAGGCGCGCGATCTGCGCTGCGACCACGCGTGGGCGCCGTATGACACGCTGGCCGTCAAGATGGCGACACACCGCAATGGCGACGTCGCCGCCAGGGTGACGGTGCGTTTTGAGGAAGTGTTCGAATCGTTGCGGCTGATTCGCGCCCTGATCTCCGGTCTGCCGGCCGGTGCCACGCGCACCGACGTGCGCCTCCCGGCAGACGCAACGTTCGGGGCGGGATGGGTGGAGGGCTGGCGTGGCGAAGTCCTGGTCGCGCTGGAACTGGAAGGCGCAGCCAATCAGCATCGCATCCGCCGCTGCCACTGCCACGACCCGTCCTGGCAGAACTGGCCGGTGCTCGAGCATGCAGTGATCGGCAACATCGTTCCGGACTTTCCGCTGATCAACAAGTCCTTCAACCTCAGCTACTCGGGACACGACCTCTGATGTGGAAAATAATCCGGCAGATCACCCGCACCGGCATCGTCACGGAAGCGCCGCCCGATTGCAGTGATGCGCTGCGCGTCGAAGCCGAACGCATCCAGCGCGAGGTGCTCGACATTCTCGGCCAGGCATTGACCATCCGCCAGGTGGATGCCGGCTCCTGCAATGGCTGCGAGCTGGAAATCAACGCGCTGAACAACCCCTACTACAACCTCGAAGGACTGGGCATCAAATTCGTGGCCAGTCCGCGCCACGCCGACATGCTGCTGGTGACCGGGCCGGTGTCGCGCAACATGGCAGTGGCGTTGCAGCACACCTATGCGGCCACGCCCGAGCCCAAGCTGGTGGTTGCCGTGGGCGATTGCGGTTGCAACGGGGGCATTTTCGGCCAGAGCTACGCCAGTTGCGGCGGCGTCTCGAACGTGATTCCGGTGGATGTGAGCGTGCCGGGATGCCCGCCGGCGCCCCTGGAGATCTTGCGCGGCATCCTGACCGCGGTGCGCCGCTGCCACCCCTCCACCTCACCGTAGCGGATCACCTGGCGGCGGCGTCACCACGCGATGCCTGAACCCGCCAGCGTGCCGGCGCACAGTTTTCGATACCTGAAACCGCAACGATCAATATAATGCCTGACCTCGCGCGTGCGCGGGAACTGGCGGGGCTGCCATTGTCGCGGCCAGCAGGCAACACCAACTCTTAATCAGCGGATATCGCCACACACATGGAACCTCTACCCCTATCTGTCATCGGCTGGGTCTTCACGATCGCCGGCCTGGCTGCACTCATGCTGGGCGTGTCACTGTTACGTTTTCTGCACCGCAGCGGCCGGCTCAAAG
>CANJWF010000118.1 GCA_947478315.1 Sphingobacteriaceae bacterium
AATTAGTAGAGAAGATCAAGACGAGTTTTCTTTTCAATCGCATCAAAAAGCGCTGAAAGCAAATGCAGATGGACTTTTTAAAGAAGGCATAGTTCCAGTAACCATTCAAGAGACTTATTTAGATGCCGATTTTCGAAAAAAAAATAAAGAATACGTAGTCGATACCGATGAAGGACCACGTGCCGATACCGATTTAGTTAAGTTGTCTAAACTACCTCCTGTTTTTGTTGCTGGAGGAAGCGTTACTGCGGGTAATTCCTCTCAAACTTCAGATGGAGCAGCTTTTGTTTTAATTGTTTCAGAAAAGATGTTGAAAGAATTGAATGTGAAGCCAATTGCTCGTATGGTAAGTTATGCAGTAGCAGGAGTTCCACCACGTATTATGGGAATAGGTCCCATTGAAGCAATTCCCTTGGCATTGAAAAAAGCAGGATTACAACAAAGCGATATAGAACAAATAGAACTCAATGAGGCTTTTGCTTCTCAATCTTTGGCTGTTATACGCACATTGGGATTAAACCCCGCTATCATTAACGTTAATGGCGGTGCAATTGCTTTAGGGCATCCACTTGGTTGTACGGGAACTAAACTTTCTGTTCAGTTGTTGAATGAAATGAAACGACGAAATCATAAATACGGTATGGTAACTATGTGCGTAGGAGCAGGGCAAGGTGCTGCGGGTATATTTGAAATATTATAGGCATGGTTTGCCGTATAATTGTCCGCTAGCAGAATGGTATTTAATATAGGAGTGAATTCAATATCGTCTGAGTAATATTTACTACGACGATATTGAATTTTTTTTCGTTATTAATTTGTTTTGAACGTCGTTTTTCCTGCAACAAAAATAGTAGCTCTAATAGTTTGGCTATTGGTTAGTGTGCCATTACCCTCAATACCTACAATGAAAACCATGAATTTATAAGTTTTAATTTTGTCTAATTTTTCTTTGTTGATGCTAATATTGATGACAGATTCCCCAGGTGCTGTCGCAGATTTTGCTGCTGGAATAACAATAGCATTATCGAAAAGTTGGTACTCATTTGCACCTGTTTCCGTGTTGCGAAAATAAATTTGAGCATTGCAACCTAATGGTATTTTACTAACAATGCTGCCTCCTAATTTTAATTCGGTATTTTCCAACTTATCCATATCGGAATTGTTGAAAGTGTTTTTGTCAATTTGTACCAGTTGTAAATTTTGTGTTTGTAATGAAATGGGTATTTGTGCCTCAAATTTTAAATTTAAGGTAGCGCCAGCACTCAGTTCATTGGAAACTTGATTCGTTTCATTGCCTTCGTTGAGGGTTACTGCGGCTTTTACGTGTAAGGTTTTTAAATGCAAAATATCATCTACATCAGGCACAAAATCGTATGTTTTATTGCTTAATTCTAACGAATTATTGCTGAGTTGGTTCTCTTTAAATAAAATATCATTACCTGTGTTAGCTAGTTTTTGCATTTGATGTACGACATTACTTTGTGTAACCAATTGTGTGCCAGCAAAACTTAATCCAATGGGTACATTTAACCCAGTTGGAGCTGCTGTCAGCTTTAAATTTATTTTTTCTATGGTGGCTTTTCCTTGTAACTGATTCAAACTAAAGTTTAAATTTTCTTGAAAATCAATGTTTTGTATGCTAAATTTTCCAAAAAATCCCTTTACGGTGCTGTAGTTGGTGCCGATGTTGAGCATTGGTAATAGCGAAATGGTATTTGCTGTAGGATTATAGCTACTGGATGATTTAGTAATATGTAATTTTAGATTAATGGGAACGGTAAATACCGACCCTACTTTTTGTGTCGTGAGTACATAGCCATTTAATGAAGGTAAATTTAAATTGATATTTGCCGTAGAATTTGCTGAAATAGTTGCGTTCGTTTTCAGAGAGACACCATTTAATTTAATAGTAGGAAATTCAACATCGAGTAGCAGGTTAGTGCCAATGGTGTTTAAGGGCACCTGTATAGAGATGGTGGCACCTTGTTTGAGCGTAATTTCGTTAATGACGAAATTAGAAGTAAAACTTGCAGTGCCAATATTAGGTAGTTTATCCAACGCTATAGACGATGAGTAATCTTCAAAAACAACATCTGTGCCATTGCTTGCAATAGGGTAGGTGGTGGCGATGCTTGCTTCGTTAAACGTTTTAGGTAATCCCATTGGAAAATTCGGGAAGTTGATGGTGCCTATATCAAAATTGTAATTAAACTGATATTTAAATCCAAGCGTATCTCCACGAAGTGTATCAATGGAGTTATTCCCTACCTTAATATCCTTGAGCGCGTCTTTTACACTCATGGAGGCATCTAAAAGATTCCCGTTAAAAGATGTCGTTCCTGTAACACCTTTTACATTTTGTAATTTATCTATATTTTCAGTAAGCCCACAACCTACTATGCAGAAAGTTAAGGTTACAATAAAAAATACTACAATAAATTGTGTATTATTACACAAGACTTTATTACACAGCTTCATCATGATATTTAAGTTTTTTTACAAATGTGAAAAAATTAAATAAATTTAACGCATTATTGCAAAATAATCTTTCAAAAATAATTTAAAAACTTAATTATTTTACATTATGTTGTTTTCTCCGCGTGTTACATTTTTTGCATTGTTTTTGTTTGCTTTTTTATCTCGTTCTTTTGCTCAGCAGTTTTCTTACGGCTCTTTAGGCTTAAGGCGAATTTATCAAAGTACAGCAATAAATCCTACTCGATTACCAGATAAAGAAACCACTCTCTATTCTTTTGGATTGTTACCTTTTGTCGATTTCGGATTTAATGCCTACGTTTCGTCGGTTTCTTTGGGAAAAATTTCTCAATCAGTTGACGCAAATAATCTGTTTAGCATAGACCAATTGATTAAGAATATGAATTCTTCGCCTAACTCAGATATGGGGATGGGTTTAAACACGAGTTTATTTCATATTTATATGCCTATTGGTAAAAAAAGAGATGCTCGATTAGAAATTTCCCAACATTTACGAGCAGATGTTACGGCTGTTTTTCTTACTAAAAATCTTTTTCAAACTATTTTTAGTGCCGATTTAGTCGATCAACGAACCATCGATTTATCTAATTTGCGCTTCAGAGGAATTGCCTATAATGAAATTGCAGTAGGTTATACTCGACCCATTAATAGTGCTTGGACGGTAGGCGGACGTGTTAAGTTATTGACAGGTATAGCTTTTGCCGATTTTGAAGCTCAAAATATGGCTGTACAGTTAGGTCAAACTAATAATCAAATTAACATCAATGGTACGCTTAGAACAGCTGGTATGGCACCTTTAGCCGATTCGGTAAATAAAACATCTATGCAAGCCTATAAAAATGTGGGAGTTAATCCGTTTAAGAATTTAGGTATGGCTGTCGATATAGGAGCAACCTATTATTGGAAGTCTGATTTGAATGTTTTTTTTGGCGTTAATGATCTAGGATTTATCAACTGGAAAAATAATCCATTACAATATACAGCTCAAGTTAATAACGCACAATTCTCTCCTATCAAAATTGAAAATGGAAAGTCTACCTCCAACATAGATACGATTTCAACCTTATTTAAAAATGGAAGTACTGTTAAAACCACTTCTTTTATCAGTTCCTTGACTTCTCATTGGCATGTTGGTTTAAATTGGTTGCCCAAACAAAAATATTTACAGTGGTTGCACACCACTTCTATGTTAGATTTTTATATTTTGCAAGGTCGATTTTTATATCCAGGTGCGACAGTTGCCGCAACGGCTAATGCAGGAAAATGGGGTGAATTTTCGATGAATACAGGGTATAATATAGGTCGTTATTGGCGTTTAGGGGCGGGTACATCTTTTAATTGGTTTTTAGGCATACCTTGGCTTCGATTTTATTTGTTTAGTAATGATATCTCTCCACTTTTTTCTGCTAAAAATTTAAATGGAATAGATATCAATTTAGGTCTTAATTGGACTTTTAAAGCTAAAAAAGGACGAGAAATGGGTACGGACGACACAATTAATGCAAGATAATTTTTAGAGTTATTTTAAATTTTACCAATAATGGAAAACAAAAAATTAACTAAAGGTGGCGAGTTTTTAATTCAAGAAACGGATGCTATAGAAATATTTATTCCAGAAGAATTTGACGAAGAGCAGCGTATGATTGCGCAAACTTGTCGTGATTTTTTAGAATCAGAGGTGTTTCCTAACTTAGATAGGTTAGATAATCACGAAGAAGGATTAATGGAAAATTTAGTTACTCAATCTGGAGAATTAGGTTTATTAGGTGTGAGCGTGCCAGAAGAATATGGAGGATTTGGTAAAAATTTTAATACTTCCATGTTAGTGACCGAAATGATAGGCGCGGGTCATTCTTTCGCGGTAGCATTAGCTGCGCATACGGGCATAGGTACTTTGCCAATATTGTATTACGGTAATCAACAACAAAAAGAAAAATATATTCCAAAATTAGCTTCAGGAGAATGGAAAGCCTGTTATTGTTTAACAGAACCCAATGCGGGGTCTGACGCCAATTCAGGTAAAACTAAAGCAGTCTTATCCGCAGATGGTAAACATTATGTTTTAAATGGGCAGAAAATGTGGATTACTAACGGAGGATTTGCTGACATTTTCACTGTTTTCGCTAAAATTGATAATGACGAAAATTTGAGTGCTTTTATCGTTGAAAAAGATTTTGGAGGAATTACAATGAATCCAGAAGAACACAAGATGG
>CANJWF010000119.1 GCA_947478315.1 Sphingobacteriaceae bacterium
CAGAGGTGCAATAAAGTTCTTAGCGGTTTCTACAAAGAGCGGTCATTGCGGACTTGATCCGCAATCTAATAGATCCTGAATCAAGTTCAGAATGACCCAGCAAGCTACGACCTAATTGCTAAAATTGCCGTATTGGGCATCTTTTAACCCACTATTCGCGTATATTTTCGTTTCTCATTTTTGAGAGGCTACACCAAGCCTCTCAAAAATTTATCGTAGACTAGTATGTTGAATCAGTATGGTAGTTTGGCGATGCTATTCGTTTGTTGGGTTTCCACGTCAGTAGGTCAACCTCGGTCAAAATATTATACAGATTTTACTTTCGGGTCAGATGCGGCTAGCGTTGTCTACTCCTTGTTGAACCGAGATACCGAACCTATTACTATCAACGATGACCCAACGATAGGCAAAATTAGTGTAGGCATCGGTCGGTGGTTTCAGCAACGCAATGTAGCCATTGAGGTAGGCGGCTGTGTGTTTTTCAATACAACGTATAAACGCTATCAAAATCAAAATAACGACCATAAAGTGCTTAGTTTAGAGGTGTCTAATTATACTTTGGGAGGCTACATAAAACCCAACTGGTCTTACTTGTTGATAGATGAAAACGGGAAAAAAGGCGAATTGGCATGGAATGTATATTGCGATATGCATATTTACGTACCTTATTCAATATCGTCTTATTCCTTTTACCGCACTACTGTCAATCAGCAGGGTCAGACTGTAAAAGGTGATTTATATCGGGTAGAAAGAGCAGAAAACAAGGGCAATCTAACGTTGAGTATAGAGCCTGGAACTAATTTCTCCTGGCAGTTTAGTGAAAGCTGTAAGGTGTCACTTGGGCTATCATGGTCGACCGTTAATTGGAGTTCGTCTATTCGGCAATTTAATTTTACCAATATGTCATTGTTTACAGATGCTCACTTGGTTTATAATTTGTTGATTGGTAGCAGTCTCTATGTTAACTTTTAACTACTCCTGCTTATTTCGTATTTGGCATAATTTTCCTTACAAGTATTATTTTTATCTTTGAGCCACTTCTTATAATATACCCTTTTCTGTAACAAAACTATATATGTTAAATATAAAACGTTTCATGTTGCTGAGCTTAAGTAGCTTTCTTTGTTTATTGTCTATTAATAAGCAAGTTCATGCTCAACGTAGTGCATTTGTAGATACAGAGTATATTTTGAATCAAATGCCAGAATATTTATCTGCTCAAAAGCAGTTAGATGCACTTGCTGATATATGGCAAAAAGAGGCAGATGAAAAACAACGAGATATCGATAAATTATCGAGAGCTTATCAAGCCGATTTTGTTTTATTGACAGATGAATTAAAGAAAAAAAGAGAAGACGAAATATTAGTAAAGGAAAATGATTTGAAAAATTACCACACGCTAAAATTTGGTTACGACGGTGATTTATTTAAAGAACGAAAAAAATTAATTAAGCCCTTACAGGAGAAAATAGCCTCCGCCATTAAGGCAATAGCCGAATCGGAACAATTAGATATTGTTTTTGATAAAAGTAGTGCAGATGGGTTGTTGCTCTATGCTTTACCTCGCTATGATAAAAGCGACGATGTGATAAAAAAAATGGGCTATAAGCCTACCAAATAATACAATTAGAGTGAACTTTTTTAGTTCTATTTTGTAAATAAAAATGCATATTTGGCGTACAAAAACAACAATATGGCATATCGCTTGCCGCTTTGCCAGTACATTAGATAGTAAATTCAACTTTTTAAATTAAATTACATGCAAATGAATAAATTAGTTAAATTGTCAGTAGTAGCTTTGGGAGCCTTTTTTTTAAGTTTAGGTGTGCAAGCTCAACAAAAATTGGCTCATGTTAATACGGCAGAGTTATTACAGTCTATGCCAGAAGTTCCCGAAGCGGATAAAAAAGTAGCGGAATTTGGAAAATCATTAGAAGAGCAACTTAAATCGATGACTACAGAGTATCAAACAAAGGTGGCCGATTTCCAAGCTAAACAAGGAACAATGACAGATCCTGTTAAAGAAGCTAAGATTAAAGAAATTCAAGATATCGAGAAACGGATAACCGAATTTCAACAAAAAGCTAACGAAGATATTACTAAACAGAGAGAAAAATTATACGCTCCTATACTTAAGAAAGCAGAAGAGGCAATTAAAGCTGTTGCCAAAGAAAAATCTTATAACTATGTTTTTGATTTAAGTCAGCCAGGTATATTATATCATGATGGTGGTGAAAATATTTTACCTTTAGTAAAGACAAAGTTGGGTTTGGATGCGGGAGCTATAAATAAAAATGCAGTACCAGAATCTATCAAAACCCCCGTTAAAAAATAAACTACACAGATGTGTAATAGGGTTTTGGAAACCATTTATTTATAATTATTTTGTACTTACAAAGTATAAAATTTAGTATGATAGCTTTGTCAATTAGTTAAATTTTGACAAAGCTTTTCAATTTCAATAGTTACCATTTTACAATCGCAATATTACCCACTGGTTCCTTAATCCTATTTATTAATGAATAATCTTCCCATAGGTATATTCGATTCTGGTATTGGTGGACTTACCGTTGCAAGTGCAATTGTAAAAGTTTTGCCCCACGAACAGCTCATCTATTTTGGAGACACCGCTCACTTGCCCTACGGTGATAAATCTCCAGAAGCTATTAAATATTATAGTTTGCGTATTGCTAAATTCTTAGCAGATAAGAAATGTAAGGCTATTGTGATTGCTTGTAATACAGCATCATCTTTAGCATATTCCGATTTGGTAAATTTTATGGGGCATGAATTGCCTATTTTCAATGTTATAGACCCTGTTGTTGACGCAGTTGTTCAGCAACATTCTTATACTCGTGTTGGGGTTATTGCAACCAAGGCAACTATTAAGTCAGGCGTATTTAAGCATAAAATACAAGCACGTAATGCTCTTATTCAGGTTCAATCTTTGGCTACTCCATTATTAGCACCTATGATAGAGGAAGGCTTTTTTAACAATAAAATTAGTCGTACCATTATTGATTCGTATCTGTCTTCTTCAAAATTGAAAAATATCGAATGTTTAATTTTGGCATGTACGCATTATCCATTGATTCAGAAAGAGATAGAGGCATATTATAAGTATCAGGTGAATATTATCAATACGGCAGACATAGTTGCTTCGTACATTAAAAATCAGCTAATTTCTATGGACTTAGTTAATAGAAGTGAAGAGATGGGAAAAAAAAATCAACATGAGTTTTACGTATCTGATTATACCAATTCTTTCGAGCAAAGCGCGACAATGTTTTTTAAGGAAAAAATACATTTGAAACACCAAGCCATTTGGGATTGATGTTTCAAATGTAGATGTCACATAACATCTGAACGAGAGAGCGTTTCATCAAAAGCGTTCCTCATGAGTTTGAAAGTCTCGTTTACTTGAATTGAGAATTTTTCATCGAATAATTGTTGTAGGCTTTCTACGCCTCCTAGAACGTCTGATTCTGCTATTTTGTATATCTGTTCACAATGCCCTTGCTCTATTTTTAATATGAATTTTTGATTCATATTAAAAATAGAGATTTTAAAATTGGGATGTGGAAACTCGGCTATAATTCTCATCGAAATGCGCGGGGTTGATTAATGCTGGTGTCCTCCTTCGCCATGTACGTGCCCATGTGCTAATTCTTCGGGCGTAGCTTCTCGTATTTCAAGAATTTCGCCGTTAAAATGCAATGTTTTTCCCGCCATTGGATGGTTTAAATCTACTATTACTTCTTGCTCTGTTAGTTTAACTACCGTACCTCTGAATTCGTTGCCTTGATTGTCTTTTAGAGGTAAAACATCCCCCACGTTAGGTAACGTGTTTTTATCGAACATCGCTATGTCTAAACCTACTTGAGCATTTTCGTCGTATATTCCGTAGCCATGCTCGGGTTCAATACTAAAGGAATAGGAATCTCCTACGGAAAGTTCTAATAAATTTTCTTCAAATTTAGGTATCATACTACCTACACCATATAAAAACACTAAAGGTGTTTGTTGGGTTGCACTTTCTACGAATGCTTTTTCTTCATTGGTATCATTTACGTACAAATCGTAAGTAATAGAAACCACACAATTGGGTTTAATTTGCATTTTATATTTGATTTATGAATGATGCTGTATTGTATCATCTTGTTGTGATGATGCAGGAGTTGCCTCTAGAAAACCTTCTTTTTTAAGAATCTGATACCAAGAGATTATTTTTTTTATATCCGATACGTACACTCGTTCTTTATCATGCTTGGGTTCAATTGTGTCGAAGAAATTCCAAAGAGTTTTATTGTCGGTATTTTGATTGGGCATTACATCTGAAAATTCGTTTATGCGCTCAAATATGGAGGCTAATTTGATATCTTCACCATCGGTAGCAAAAATAGTTGTATCATCTAATGAAGAAAATTTATGTTTGGCTATGTTCACTACGATTCTGATTTTTGAATCGTCTAAGCTTTCTAATATAAAACCCGATTTATTTTGTCCGAGTAGTTTAAATAAACCGCTACGACCTGCTACGGCTACGATTCCTGATAGATTCATGAATGATATTTTAGATTTCAATAGGATGATTAACGATAAAACCTTTTTATACAAGGTTGATGTTCGATTCGGTGAAGCGTCCGAAGCGCTTAGAGGCGTCCTGCGAAAGAGTGAAGGACGTTTCCCACTTGCCGAACTCGTCC
>CANJWF010000120.1 GCA_947478315.1 Sphingobacteriaceae bacterium
AATAGACGTTAATACTTTAGAGAAAATGCCTTTTCCAAAACAGGCACAACTAAACGATATTGTGAAGGTAAAATTAAAAACAGCACAACCCTTACCAGTAGATAGTTATGCCGATTTACAAACCAATGGTAGTGCCATTATCATCGACGAAACTAGTAATATAACCGTTGGGGCTTGTCTTTTTCAATAAAATTTACATCAAATAATTTATCAACTAGTTATAACATATTTTGTATCTGAATAAAGTCTTTCAGACTAATAATATTAGGTTACGTTATTGTAAACCCTAAAAATGGTAATTACCGCACTATGTATATTTTTAATGAATATAAATGCTCAAGCAAGAAGAATTTATAACCAATATATTTGAAAGCAGATTTGGTAATCAAGCTGTGTTTCCCTATAAATCTGAAACGGTAGTTTTTGTCGACAAGTTGTTTCATTTTCTGTTTGGAGACTTCAAGGGAAATTTGGAAACTTATCGGAATGAATGGCTTGCTTTGCAACAAACCCTTGAAGGATTACTCTGTACAGTAATGAATGATAAAGAGGACGCCCATAACGTTAAAAAAAACTTTTTCGATTTTATACCCCATATCTATCAGTGTTTGATGGAAGATGCCGAAGCCATTAATCGCTTTGACCCCGCTGCACAATCTGTTGAAGAAGTGATTATTACCTATCCGGGATTTTATGCTACGGCAATTTATCGCCTGTCTAATCATTTATGGAAAAATAAAGTACCCGTTATTCCTCGTTTATTTTCAGAACATGCACATAGCAAAACAGGGGTAGATATTCATCCAGGTGCAACCATTGGTAATTCTTTTTTTATAGACCATGGCACAGGCATTGTGATAGGAGAGACAGCCATCATCGGTAACAACGTCAAAATTTATCAAGGCGTTACTTTAGGAGCACTTAATGTTAGTAAAGAAAAAGCCCAACGAAAAAGACATCCAACAATAGGAGACAACGTGGTTATTTATTCAGGTGCTACCATTTTGGGAGGAAGTACTATTATAGGTGAAGATAGTATTATTGGGGGCAATGTTTGGCTAACCAAAAGCGTTCCACCAAAATCAGTAGTTTATCATAAAAGTGAAATAACCATCCGTACTGAAACTAGTTTTGAGGAGCCACTTAACTTTGTTATATAGCGTCACTATTATATTTTAATTTTTAAAAATCATGAAAGCAAATAACATCTTACAAACTATTGGCAATACGCCACATGTAAAAATCAATAAACTTTTTGGTGTAAATCATCAAGTATGGATTAAATTAGAACGTAGTAATCCTGGAGCAAGCATCAAGGATAGAATTGCATTAGCTATGATTGAGGATGCTGAGCAAAAAGGAATATTGAAACCCGATAGCGTTATCATAGAACCCACGTCAGGTAACACTGGTATTGGTTTAGCCTTGGTCGCAGCTGTTAAAGGTTATAAGTTAATTTTGGTAATGCCTGAATCTATGAGCGTTGAGCGTCGTAGTCTGATGGGAATCTATGGAGCAGAGTTTGTTCTTACGCCAAGAGAAAAGGGGATGAAAGGGGCTATAGAGAAAGCACAGGAGTTAGCTAAAACTACTCCCCATGCTTGGGTTCCTCAACAATTTGATAATCAAGCAAATGTCGAAATTCATAAAAAAACAACTGCTGTAGAAATTCTAAATGATTTTCCTGAAGGTCTCGATTATGTTATTACCGGAGTTGGCACAGGGGGGCATATCACAGGTGTGGCAGAAATATTAAAATCAAAATTTCCAAACATTAAAATCTTTGCAGTAGAACCTGAACTTTCTCCCGTGTTGAGTGGAGGCGCTCCTTCGCCACATCCATTACAAGGTATTGGCGCAGGTTTTGTTCCTTCTATCTTGCAAACCAATTTATTAGATGGCATCATCAAAGTAAGTAAAGAAGACGCGTTTACCTACACACAACGTATAGCAAGAGAAGAAGGTATTTTAGTTGGTATTTCTACAGGAGCATCATTAGCAGCTGTGGCGCAAAAATTGCAAGAAATTCCACAAGGCTCTAGGGTTCTTACGTTTAATTACGACACAGGAGAACGTTATTTGTCTATTGAAGGTTTATTTAAGCCATCTCAAGAAGCTCAAATACAAGCAGTTGCTGTTTAGTTGAGTGTATGACATTAACTAAATTAACCACATAACGTTGATTTTATAAATAATCTAAAGTTATGTGGTTCTTTATTATCATTAATTTATATTTTTTTGTGTTGTAATTTCAATTTATTGAATCCATTCAATGAACAATCAAGGTAAGGTAATTTTAGCAGGAGCGGGAGCAGGAGATCCTGAATTAATTACACTCAAAACTTTACGTTATTTACAAAAAGCCGATGTTATTCTGACTGATTATTTGGCAAGTAATGTTATTATAGATGAATTTGCCAATCCTACTGCCGAAATTGTTTACGTTGGTAAGCAATGTAAAAGTGGGATAAAAACGCCTCAGGCGTCTATTAATGATTTGTTGATTCATTATGCACAGCAAGGGTTGTTAGTAGTACGTTTGAAGGGGGGCGATGTGTCTATTTTCTCGAATATTTATGATGAATTAATTACCTTAAAAAAGCATCAAATTAATTTTGAAATTATACCAGGAATAACTTCAGCATTAGGTGCTGCTGCCTATGCTGGCATACCTTTAACTGCCCGTGAATATGCCAATGCGGTTCGATTTTTAACATTTTACAACACGCATACCATCGAAACTGCTCAGTGGAAAGAGTTAGCAAAAACAGAAGACACATTGGTATTTTATATGTCATCTGACAAATTAATAACAATTGCTCAACTACTATGTCAATATGAAGCGGATGCATCCAAAAAAATAGCCGTGGTAGAGCAAGCCACTACACCTCATCAAAGAGTTAGAGTTTTTGAAATCAATGAATTACTAAATGAAAATTTATCAATAGATATTATTTCACCAGCTTTAATTATCGTTGGCAAAGTCGTAAATCTTCATAACGAATTTTCATGGTTTCATGGACAAAATTATGAGGTTAGTTATTTCAAACAGGGAGTAGCTACTTGATACGTACAAATATTTTAAAATCCAATCAATGCCCATATTAAACGTATAGTTACCTTATTATCAAACCAGCACATCGAAATCACATGTTATCAGACAACAAAATTAAGACATTAACAACCCTACTTGCCGAGTCGAATCAAGAAGAGCGCCTTTGGATAAGTGGCTTCGTATCAGGTTTTATAGCCACTCAATCTTCCCATATTTCTGCGGATAATAAATTAGAATTGCCAAGTAAGGTTACGATGGTCTACGGCACAGAGACGGGTAATGCTAAAAAATTAGCTAATGATTTATCGGCAGAGTTTAGAAAAAAAGGATTGAAAATTAAGGTAGTGGCGTTGGATCAATACCGTTTGACCGATTTATCTAAAGAGGAACATTTTTTTGTTATCATTAGTACACAAGGTGAGGGAGAACCACCAGCTGCTGCTCAAGCATTTTTTGACTTTATTCATCAAACAAGCGACCAATTTATAAAACTTAAGTATGGTGTTTTAGCATTGGGAGATAGTTCTTATCCTCAATTTTGTCAAGCAGGAATAGATGTAGACCATCAGTTAGAAAAAATAGGAGGACAAAGATTGTTGCCCGTTCAATTGTGTGATACCGACTATGAAAATCTCGCAAAAGAGTGGTTGGCGCAAATAATGGTGGTTTTGCAATCCAATACAAGTTCGTTAGCAACTACTACTATTGCCACCAATTCACCAAAGTCTGTAGGTAAGCAGCATTATACCGGACAAGTAATTTCACATATCAACTTAAATGATGAAGGTTCGGCAAAAGAAACTTATCATATTGAAATTGCAGCCAATGACCTTGTTTATGAACCTGGAGATGCAATAGGCATTATTCCTAAAAATGAACCTAATTTGGTGTACGCATCTCTAAAAGCACTTGGATTAGAGGCTCTTACAAGAATAGTATACCGTGAAGAAGCATACGATTTAGAAAAATTATTAACCGAAAAATTAAATATCACGCAACTTTCAGACCGTGTCATCAAAGCCTACGCTCAGCTGATAGGAACCGATATTGAAATTAAAAAGCCTAATTTGGTAGCGTTATTAACGTCTTATCCCACTCATAATAAAGAACAAGCATTAGAGTTCATATCTTTATTAGAAGCCAATGCACCAAGATTATATTCTGTTGCATCCTCTCCAGAAGCGCATGAGGGCGAAGTACATTTAACCGTTGCACTAAATAGATTTAATCTCAATGGAACGTTAAAAACAGGACTTTGTTCAGGTTACTTTGTCGCTTTAAAGGAAGGAGATGAATTTTCTTTTTATGTGCATAAAAACCATCAATTTAAATTACCAATTGATGATGCGCCAGTTATTATGATTGGTCCAGGAACAGGAATAGCACCTTTCCGTTCTTTTTTAGCCCATCGAGAAGCCATAGGAGCCACTGGTAAAAATTGGTTATTTTTCGGAGAACAACACTATGCAACAGATTTTCTGTACCAAACAGAAATTCAAGCATGGATTGAAGCAGGTGTGTTAACACATTTAGATGTAGCATTTTCGCGTGATCAGTTAGAGAAATGTTATGTGCAACATAAAATTAGAGCTAAAGCAGCT
>CANJWF010000121.1 GCA_947478315.1 Sphingobacteriaceae bacterium
AAGGCTCCTACACCAATGTAATGGGATTACCAACAGAAAAATTGTATAATTGTTTAAAAAATCATCACCTATTACCCTAAAATTCACTACTATGAAAAAAACTCTTAAAATTTTCGGCATCGGTTTATTTATATTCATCGTACTATTCTTTTTAATTGGAGCATTTTTGCCAAAAAAATATCACGTAGAACGTAGTATCGTTATAGCTCAACCCGATAACGTAGTGTATCAGTATTTAACCAATTTTAACAATTTCAACAACTGGAGTCCTTGGCACGATGTAGAACCCAATATCAAATATAAAATTGAAGGCAAAGAAGATACTATCGGTAGCCGATATAGCTGGGAAGGCAATAAAACAGGAGAAGGTTATATGCAAATAACCCAATTAACCCCTTTCAAACTCATTGAACAAAAATTAGTTTTCAAAAAACCTATGGAAGACCAAGCAATGGCATCCTTTGTTTTATCACAAGAGAACAACAAAACCAAACTTACTTGGAATATGGACGGAGAAAACAAAACTACCCTATCTCGATGGTTTTGTACAATCATGAACATGGATAAAATGATTGGAAAAGATTACGAAAAAGGACTCCATCGGTTAAAACAACAATTAGAAAAATAAAACAACTTCTTTCACAATTACACGAATCTAAAAAAGCATACTCATCCGAAAAATAACCCCATTTGAATACCAACCTACAACGCCTTTTTAGCATAGCCAATCGTTCAGAACGATTGGCTATTGGTTTAATGTCTGGAACCTCATTGGATGGCTTAGACATTGCACTATGTCGCATAAACGGTTTCGGTATTCATACCAGAATAACCTTAGAAGCCTTTCAAACAATCGAATATTCCCCTCAACTCAAAACCGAATTATTAAGCATTTTTGCACAACAAAAAATCAGTTTAGAAAAACTCTGTCTACTAAACACCCAACTAGCCATCATTCATGCCAATAGCATTTTAAATTCTCTACAACAATGGCAAATTCAACCCAAAGAAATTGATTTTATTGCTTCACACGGACAAACTATTTTTCATGCACCCAAAGTAAATCATCCAAACGACATATACCCCAATGCCACTCTACAAATAGGTGATGGAGACCATATTGCAGTTAAAACAGGTATTATCACTATTAGCGATTTCAGACAAAAACACGTTGCAGCAGGAGGAGAGGGAGCACCTTTGGTAGCTTATGGCGATTATTTGTTATTCAGATCAACACAAGAAGATAGAACATTGCTCAACATAGGAGGCATAGCCAATTTAACCTATTTGCCCAACAAACAAACCACCTTAAACAGTATATCTTCCGATATTGGACCAGGTAACACACTCATCAACCATGCAGCAACGCAATATTTTAATCAACCATTCGATAACGAGGGAAAAATTGCACAATCAGCACAAATAAACCAAGCACTACTTCAAAAACTATTACAACATCCCTTTTTTAATTTATCCTTTCCAAAAACAACAGGACCAGAACTATTTAATTGGGAATTTGTAGAACAAGCCTTACAAGAAATAAAGCCAGAAACACCCGAAAACATCGTTGCAACCCTTACCCAATTTACAGCCGAAGCCATATCTTTAGCTATCAAAAAACTACATGCACACCAAGCTACCCTGTATATCAGCGGAGGAGGAGTAAAAAACATAACCCTCGTAAATGCTATTCAACAAGCATTACCCACAACAAACATCAAACCATTTGAGCAATTAGGCATAAATCCAGATGCCAAAGAAGCCGTACTATTTGCCCTACTCGCTAACGAAGCCTTAATGGGCGAACCCATATCTATAGCAAATAACCCTACTGTATTGATGGGAAAAATCAGTTTTCCAAAGTAACCCAACATCCTTTAATATTGAATTACACTTCAATAAAAACAGAAAAGTATTAGAAAGATTAAATTATTTTATCTTCACGCTTTATTTTTTTATCCATGCAAACCAAAACTCAAAACTCACAATTCATTACGCTCATTACCGTATTTTTCTTTTGGGGCTTTGTAGCTGCCAGCAATGGTATTTTTATACCCTTTTGTAAAAGTCATTTTCAACTCAATCAGCTCGCCTCTCAATTAATTGACACCTCCTTTTACGGTGCTTATTTTATGGGGTCACTTATTTTATTTTTAAGCTCCGAACTTTTGGGTAACGATTTACTCAACAAAATAGGCTATAAAAAAGGAATTATTTATGGATTAACCATTTCCATCATAGGTGCCTTAGCCTTAGCATACGTTACAGGAACCAATACCCAGTCCTATGCCTTCATCTTAGTCACTTTTTTCATTATAGCCTTAGGTTTCTCCTTACAACAAACAGCAGCACAACCCTTTGCCATTTCTTTAGGCACTCCAGAAACAGGATCACATCGCCTAAATATGGCAGGTAGCATTAACTCATTCGGAACGCTCATCGGACCATTAGTAGTGAGTATATTACTATTTGGTAGTGCCAACTCAAATGCCATACCCAACATTCAATCTATCAAAATACTTTATTTGTTTCTAGCAGGTTTATTTACACTCTCCATACTCATCTTCAATTTCTCTAAACTACCTCAAACCAACATCCCCGAAAAGACAGATAGAAGCCCAAAAGCTCTTTTCAGTTTATTAATCCTTACCGCAGTTTTACTCATCATCATACTACTTGCAATTTTTAGCCCCATTCACAAATCGTGGCTTATCGTCAGTGCCTTATTATTCGTTTTTATTCTATTAATCTCAAGCTACCGACTATCACAAAAAAATCCCAATCAATGGGGTGCCATGCAATATCCCCAATTAGTATTAGGAATGCTAGCCATTTTTGTATACGTAGGTGTAGAAGTATCCATACAAAGTAATATGGGAGCATTACTCAAACTTCCCGAATTTGGAGGACTACACGAAAGTAACATATCAAGTTATATATCTCTTTATTGGGGTAGCCTCATGATAGGACGATGGATAGGTGCACTTTCTGTTTTTAAACTATCTAAAACTGTCAAAAATATTCTATCCTTTGTAGTACCTTATCTCGCCTTCGGACTCTATTTAGTCGTTAACCACATCAAAGGAAATGAAATAGCAAATTTATACCCCTATACAATCTGTATTTTGTTACTTATCATAGCTTCACTCATCGCACAAGACAAACCAACAAAAACTTTACTCGTATTATCCATATTTGGTGCTAGTGCCATGCTATTAGGTACACTTATTTCAGGCAATATAGGCTTATACGCCATTATAAGCGGTGGGTTATTCTGTTCCGTAATGTGGCCTTGCATATTCTCATTAGCCACCGCAGGTTTAGGAAAATATACAGGACAAGGTTCAGCTCTACTCATTATGATGATTTTAGGAGGAGCTATCATTCCGCCCTTACAAGGAGCGATGATAGACATACCCAGCATCGGAGCACAATACTCTTACCTCTTACCTGTTACTTGTTTCTTATTTTTGGCATACTATGCCTTACTAAGCAAGAAAATATTAAAAAATCAGGGTATAGATTTTGACACAAAAGTAGCTACTACCCACTAAATTTCAATCATTAACAGCATATAATGAACAAACCCAGTTTCGATACCATTTTCATGAAGTTAGCGTGCGATTTGGCACAACGTTCGCACTGTATCAAAGCACAAGTAGGGGCTGTGCTCACAAAAGATACACGCATCATATCTATTGGCTATAACGGTCCGCCAGAAGGTACTCACAACTGTGACGAAGAATGGCCAGAAGAAGGTTGTCCTAGAGATAGCAAAGGAGGATGTTCATTAGCTTTACACGCCGAACAAAACGCCATACTATACGCCGTAAAAAATGGATCTTCATTAAACGGTTCGTCACTTTACGTAACGCTTTCACCCTGCTTACCCTGTGCAAGACTTATTTTTAGTTCAGGAATTAAGAAGGTGTTTTTTTTAAATTCTTATGCAGCCTACAAAAAAATCGGTAATGACGAGGGTGTAGATTTTTTAAATAAATTCGGTGTAAAAACCGTACAATTTCACTTTGATTAAAGCAAACACTAAATTAAGAAAAGTATGCATTTTAAATCCATCAATCCATTTACACAAACAATCATAGGCGAATATCCCCTAATGACTCCACAAATGGTTGATGAGACTTTAATACGTGCATCCATTAGTTTCAATGACTGGAAGAAAACCTCCTTCCATGAACGGTCTCATTATTTATTAAAAATTGCTGAACTACTTCTAGAAAACTTACCCTCTTTAGCAACGCTCATCACCCAAGAAATGGGTAAACCTATCAAAGAATCCCGTTCAGAAATAGAGAAATGCGCTTTAGTGTGCCAATATTATGCCAAAGAAAGTGAGCAGTTATTACAACCACTCATCAACGAGAAAAAAGGCAATAAAATTATCTATCAACCTATGGGAACTCTATTAGGTATTATGCCTTGGAATTTCCCCTTTTGGCAAGTATTTCGATTCGCCATACCCGCATTAATGGCCGGAAATACCGTTTTATTAAAACATGCACCCAATGTATGTGGTTGTGCCCAAACCATCGAAACACTTTTTTTAAAAGCAGGACTACCTCCCCATGTATTTCAAACTTTAATTATCAATACCGATTTGATAGAACACATCATTTCCGA
>CANJWF010000122.1 GCA_947478315.1 Sphingobacteriaceae bacterium
CACAACATGGCTGTATTGACAGCAATACCGATTACAACAGCAACAAATAGATAAATTAATGACTTAAAATATGGTTGTGTAGTTTTATGCTTAACGGCATAATAGCATTCAAACAGTATATATATCAATAAAGCTATCATAAGATAGTAAGTCATCTGTACGTGATTGGTTCTAATCTCTATAGCCAAAGCCAACGCAGTAATAGACGCGCCCAATAGATATTTACCACGCAATGTCAACAATACACCTGCCAAAATTGGCGCAAAAAAAGCAATCGCTAAAGCTTTATTGCCATGTCCGGCTTCTATAATGATGAAATTATACGATGAAAAAGCGACAGCTATCGCACCTGCTGCCGCCAACCACGGCTTTAATCGTAATACAGAAAACAACAAATAAGCTCCCAATAAGTATAACAACAGAATATTAATGGGATTAGGAAAAATAGCAGACCACCCTTGTATAAGGTAAGTAGTTATACTTCCTGGATAATATGCCCAAATTTGATAAGCAGGCATTCCTCCGAACATATTATTAGTCCAAAGAGGCGCATGCCCATCCTTAATTTTAAAATCCATAATCTCTTTTCCCATAGCCTTGGCTTGCAAAGCGTCGGATTGATACAACACTTTATGCTGCAAAAGAGGCGAGAAATAAATAAAACTAATCGCAACAAAAAATGCAATCATTGCGAAATGAATAGTATTATTTTTTAACCAATTGTTCATCTTAAATTTATATTGAATGTATGAATACGTATACAACTAAACTGATAAATAAGAGATTAACACAAAATATTTCATCAACTTAATGAGAAATATCGAAATGTTTTCTCTCTAACAAATACACTAGCTTATCTAATAAGCAACCAGTCACTAGTATGGTTATAGAATTACCGAAAATAACGCAACATTTTTTTGTTAATTAGAAGCCACAGCACAAAATCTTTCAACTGCTTAACAATAGGAATTTTATTTAAATACGTTCGTTGTCCTATTTTCTTAACCCATAAATCAACTCGATTATTTTCATATCTAAAATCTGATGAATTGAACGAAACACCTTTATTTTCCGTAAAATAAGGCGTAAAACATTTCGTTCTATTAACATGAAAAACGACAATAGATTCATAAAAAGCTACTGAAAAAACAGAGTCCTGAAAAATAGTGGCAACCTTGGGTAGATTAGGAAATCGTGTATTAACACTATCTATCACATGTTTAGCAAAATTCATAAAAGAATAACGAGATGGATTACCAAAAATATCCATATAGCTGGCGTGAGTATCTTCAATCATCAAAACACCTCCATCTCTAACATGGGGAATTACTGCAACTGTAGTTATAATCTGTTGACGATTGGTATGCCCTCCATCGTCTAAAAAAACATCTACAGGACCTACTTTTGAGAAAAAATCAGACCAAAAATCTGGATTTGCTTGATCTCCGATATAAATTTCAAAACCATGTTCTTCCCATTTCTTTGCCTCAGGATTTAAGTCAACACCAATAATTCTGGCCTGTTCACCCAAAAAATCTCTCCACATAAAAAGTGAACCCCCATTAAGTATACCAACCTCAACAAAAACAATAGGCTTACCCCGATATGAATCAAAAACTTGCTCATAAACTTGAAAATAACTACTGTGTTTAATGGATAGGTAAGGGACTTTATTATAAATATCCCAAAGCGGATTATCATGGGGTTGTTTCATGTAATTTTACTGTTAAAGAAAAGGTAAATCGAAAGATATAATCGAGCCGAATGGATGCAAAAGTGATAAAAATTAAACAAAAATCTGTGTTCAAAATTTTATTGACATGCACTACACTAAAACTTGCATTAATTAAGTTTATAATTAATTTTTCTTTGTTGCAAAAAAGCAAAAAAATCGTTTCCTGGATACAATTTCACAGTTTTCGAAGACATTTCAACCATAATTTGTTCTACATCATCATAAACAGCAAACTTAAGTTGACAGTTACGTTGAGAATATGCTTTTACATTATTATCAATGGCTTCATTAATTTGCTGAATACAGATGAGAGAGAGCTCGACAATAGATAAATGAAGGGTAATAAACTTCACTTTTTTATCTCTTATCTCCGACAACAAGTGCATAGATGCAATTTTCAGTTCGTAAGAACCATCTTGCCGATAACTCTTTTGAATATTCCCGTGAATGTAAATAAAATATCCATCTTGTAGATAGTGTTTAAATTTAACATAATCTTCTCCAAACAATGCTATTTCATAACTATCGGAATAATCTTCGACAACAAATACACCAAACGGCTTACCCATCTTGGTGACGCGATGCTGCACGGAAGATACCAATCCTCCAAAATAAATTTCCCGAGCCGAAATTCGCTTAAATTTATCCATATCTTCTTCTGTATCCATTTGCCCAGCCTTAAGTCTATCCAACACTTTTAAATCTGCTATGGATACTGTACAGAAATAATCCATCTCTAAACGATAATTATCAAGAGGATGCCCTGTGAGGTAGATACCTATCACTTCCTTTTCGTAATTCAATTTTTGTATCAATCCCCATTCTTCACACGTGGGCAAAGTGGGTTCAGTAGCATAAGTTGCCATTGCTTCCCCAAAAAGCATAGGCTGCGTCGATAGTTTATCGACCTGCATATCATTGGCATACTTAATTAACCGTTCTATTCCCGTTATGTTCTCATTGTGAGTCGATGGTGCAAAAAATTGTGCCCGATGAAACCCGAATAAATCAAATGCTCCCGAATAAGCTAAATTTTCGTACGATTTTTTGTTAACAGTTCGAGGGTTTGACCGACGAGCAAAATCATAAATAGATTGATATAGTCCTTTATGTTGCCTTTCTTCGATAATACTTTCTACAGCTTTTTCTCCAACACCTTTAATTCCTGCCAAACCAAAACGTATTTCACCTTTTTTGTTAACGGTAAAAGTTGTTTCAGATTCGTTAACATCGGGACCTAAAACAGGAATATTCATTTGTTTACATTCTTCCATAAAGAATGCAATTTTATCAATATTACCCTGATTATTAAGTACGGCTGCCATATACTCGGCCGGATAATGAGCCTTTAAATAAGCTGTCTGATAGGCTACAAATGCGTAGCAAGTAGAGTGAGATTTATTAAAAGCGTATTGTGCAAATGCTTCCCAATCTGTCCAAATTTTTTCGCAAATTTTTTCAGGATGAGCATTCGCGATACAGCCTTCCATAAATTTAGCCTTCATCTTATCCAACACATCTTTCTGCTTTTTACCCATTGCTTTTCGCAATACATCGGCATCGCCTTTAGTAAAATTTGCCAACTTTTGAGACAGCAACATTACCTGTTCTTGATAAACCGTTATACCATACGTCTCATTCAAATAGATTTCCATTTCAGGCAAATCGTACGCTACAGGTTCTACACCATGCTTACGTTTAATAAATTGGGGAATATATTCTATGGGACCAGGTCGATACAGTGCATTCATGGCAATCAAATCTTCAAACTGATCAGGCTTAAGGTCTCTGAGATACTTCTGCATACCATCACTTTCGAATTGAAAAGTCCCATTCGTATCGCCTCGCTGATAGAGTTCAAAAGTAGAAGCGTCGTTCAACGGAATCGTATCTATATCTATTTTTAGTCCGTAATTTTTCTCGATTAATTGAAGTGCGTTCTTAATAATAGTTAGCGTTTTCAATCCTAAAAAATCCATTTTAATAACACCTGCATCTTCAATAACACGTCCATCAAATTGAGTAACCAATAAATCAGTATCCTTTACTGTTGCAACAGGTATGATGGTAGTTAAATCGTCAGGAGCAATAATAATACCTGCTGCATGAATACCTGTATTTCTAACTGAACCTTCTAGTATAACAGCTTCTTTTAATACCCTCGCATGTAAATCAGCACCCGCATAAAGTGTGCGTAATTTTTTAGCATTTTCCATATCGTCGCCAGCCAAACCCTCTTTTTCTTTTAATGATTTTTCTCCATCGAGCGGTGCATGAATAAGTCTGTCAAGCGATATACCAGGACGTTCAGGAACTAATTTTGCCAACGTATTAGCTTCTGAAAGTGGCAAATCCATCACACGCGCTACATCTTTGATACTCATTTTGGCAGCCATAGAGCCATAGGTAACAATTTGAGCAACTTGATTTTTTCCGTATTTATCCACCACATAATCAATTACCTTTTGCCTTCCTTCATCATCAAAATCAGTATCAATATCTGGCATAGATTTACGATCTGGATTCAGGAATCGCTCAAAAAGCAAATTATATTTGATAGGATCAATATTGGTGATACCAATACAATAAGCTACCACTGAACCCGCAGCAGATCCTCTGCCTGGACCAACAAAAACACCCAAATCTCGACCTGCTTTGATAAAATCGGCTACAATCAAAAAATAGCCAGCAAATCCCATTGATTTGATGGTAAACAATTCAAAATTAATGCGTTCTTCAACTTCAGGAGCAATGTCTTGATAACGTTTCTTAGCTCCCAACATCGTTAAATGACGAAGGTATTCCCATTGATTCAATACATCATCGTCATG
>CANJWF010000123.1 GCA_947478315.1 Sphingobacteriaceae bacterium
GTTTTTAATATCTGCTTTAGCCGCTGTTATTCCCATATCAATAGGTGGACTAGGAACACGAGAATTAGCGTTTATTTATGGTGCAACCTATTTTAAACTCGACCAAGAGTTAGCCGTAATGATGAGTTTATTATATTACTGTACCTGTGCAGTCGTATCCTTAGCAGGTGTATATTTCGTTTTTAAAAATAAAGAATTTAAAACCATCGAATCGACCGTTAGAGAACCTGAAATGTAAAACAAATTCCGTCATTCTATCTTAAAGTCATATTTTTGCGGTACTATGCATCCATACAAAAAAACAGATATTAACCAATAATTATTTGCAGATGAAATGCCCATGAGTGGGTTCTTACCAACCGATGGTAACACCGAAAGTTCATGAAGTCCTTACCATAAAAGGAAACACTAATGAATACATCGAAGATTCATGAGTACCATAAATAAACTAAATATTAACAAATAATTATATCCTAATGAAATTTGGAGTTGTTATTTTTCCTGGGTCTAATTGCGACGAAGACATGATACATGTCTTAGAGCAAGTTTCTAATAAACCAGTAGCTAGGTTGTGGCACAAAGAACGCGATTTGCAAAAAGCCGATTTTATAGTGCTTCCTGGTGGATTTTCTTATGGCGACTATCTTCGTTCGGGAGCTATTGCACGATTTTCTCCCATTATGCAAGAAGTAATAGCTTTTGCCAACAGAGGAGGGTATTTGATGGGGGTCTGCAATGGTTTTCAGATTTTAGTAGAAGCAGGATTAGTTCCTGGTGTATTGTTACATAATAATACGCGAAAATATATTTGCAAAAATGTCTATTTAAAAAGTCAAACAACCAATAGCATCGTTACCCGACACATCTCGTCAGATGCCGTTTTAAAGATACCTATTGCACACGGAGAAGGGAATTATTTTGCGTACCAAGACACTTTAAAAGAAATTAACGATAACGACCAAGTGTTGTTTAGATATTGCGACGAACTAGGAAATGTAACAGAGGCTGCTAATCCCAATGGTTCTGCTCAAAACATAGCGGGCGTTTGTAATAAAAATAGAAACGTGGTGGGCATGATGCCTCATCCAGAACGTGCAGCAGAAAACATAGTAGGTAACGAACACGGCTTAGCCATTTTTGAATCGATACTAGGAATTGTAAGAGCATAATGACCAATTTGGTAATAGATATCGGTAACACCGCTACCAAAATAGGCGTGTTCTCTAATCATATTTTAACCAAACATTGGACTGTTACTGAACCTATTGAGCAGATTGTAACCGATTTATTGCATCAAACCCAGTTTGATTATTCCATTGTAGCCTCTGTTAGAAAAGATAATTTGAATGAGTTGGAATCTATTTTAAAAGCTCATACACAATATATATCCTTTTCGGCTATTCAATCTATACCCATTAATAACCAATATGCCAGTCCAGCCACTTTAGGTGCCGACCGTTTGGCTGGTGTAATTGCTGCCCAACACTTGTTTCCCAATACCAATGTATTGGTAATAGATTTAGGCACTTGCATTACGTACGATTTGCTAACCAAACAAAACGAATATCTAGGAGGTGCCATTTCGCCAGGTATTGCTATGAAATTTAAAGCACTCCACCACTATACCGCCAAACTTCCGCTGATACCAGAAACTACACCAACAGATACCAATATCATAGGCAATAACACCACTAATGCTATGCGTGCAGGTATTATAATGGGTACTTTTTATGAAGTTAAAGGATTTATTGAAGCCTATCAGTTATTATACCCCGCTTTAAAAGTTATTTTATCTGGAGGAGATGCCAATTTATTGCAACATCACTTAAAAAAAAGCATCTTTGCCCATCAAATTTTCTTAGAACCTCACTTAGTGCTCAAAGGGTTAAACACCGCAATACAATATCAACATGCCTCTTAAAAAAAAGTATATTATTTTGTCATTTCTTTTTTTCAACACACTATTCAATCTTCGTGCAGAAATAGCCATGAACAATCCCTATTCAGGCTATGGAATAGGTGAAATAAGTAACAGCCTTTTGTCGCAAAATAGAGCATTGGGAGGCTTAGCGGCTTCCATAAGAAAAATAGGTAAATACAATAACATCAACCCCGGAAATCCAGCATCCTATTCCGCAATTAAAATTACCACCTTCGATGTGGGCGTAAACGCTACCTTCAACGAACTTACCAAGAATACCTTTAACCCCGAACAAAACTTTAACGCTAGTATTAACAATTTTATTGTCGCAATTCCCGTTACCACTAAATCGGCATTAAGTTTTGGATTAATGCCCTATAGCACCGTTGGCTATCAGAATAAAAAAAGTGGAACGATAGACACTTCGGCTGTCAACTATGTTTCAACAGGGGAGGGGGGCATATCTAAGTTGTATATAGGCTATGGTATGCAAGTAATCAAAGATGTGAGCATTGGTGTCAATGTAAATTATCTATTTGGCGTGTTGAAATATCAAAATAATATTGAATTTCAGACCATAGGCCCCCTCAATACTCGGTTAACGGATAAAAAACAAATTAGAGGGTTTCAATTAGAAATAGGAACGCAATATCACAAAGCACTATCAGAAAAAACCCAACTCAATATTGGTTATGTGATAGCCTTGGCGTCTAATCCATTGCTCAAACAAGACCAAACCATGAGCCGATATTTCAAAAATCCCAATACGGGTGTAGAGTCGTTGGCTGCCGATAGTGTTTATCATACACAGGGAGAAAGTTTAAATTTATCTTTACCCCATTCTCATAAAATAGGCTTTAGCATTGAGCATCGTAAACGTTGGCTCGTGGGAGCAGAATTTATGTTTACACAATGGTCTAAATTTAGAGAAGGAAACGATAATCCTAACCTCAAAGATGCCTACGGCATAGGATTGGGTACACAATTTACACCAGATATCGATGCCTCTAGTTATTTAGAAACTATCGACTACCGTGTAGGCTTTCGGTACGACAAAAGTTACATCAATATCAATAGTACCGATATACAACAAACCACCCTTAGCGTGGGCTTAGGCTTGCCCTTGCCTGCCAATAGAATTTATTTTTCTAAAATAAATGTAACCGCAGAATTGGGTCAAAGAGGTACACTCGACAATAGTTTGGTAAGAGAACGGTTTTTAAATATCAGACTTGGTTTTACACTTAACGAACAATGGTTTATTAAACCTAAATACGATTAAAACCATGAATTTCTATTCGGGGGTGCGCAAACGCGGTTCAATAATAGGATTAGTGATATGCTTAGTTGCCTGTAAGGATGATTTAAAATCTGCTAAAACAGTAGCTATAGAAAAAATACAATCACAAATAGAGAAAACCGAACAGGTTACCATCGTTTATAGCGACTCGGCACATGTGCAAGCAACCTTAAAATCACCCGTTTTACTACATCACAAAACCGCCAATCCTTATTACGAAATGCCCAAAGGCGTTCATATTTCTTTTTACAACAGAAATATGCAAGTGGTAAGTACCGTTTCTGCAAAGTATGCCCTCCGAAAAGAAAATGAAAGAACCATCGAACTACAAAAAGATGTTAGAATAGCTAATCAGAAAGGGGAGCAATTTTTTTCAGAAGAGTTTATTTGGGACGAAAATACCCGCAAGTTTCATTCCAATAAACCTGTTACCATTATTACTGAAGGTACCACCCTCAAGGGTACTAATTTTTGGAGTAACGAAGATTTTAGTTTATACCAAATTCAACAATCTAAAGGTTCTTTTTCGGTAAAATCGCAATAAATTTTCGGTACTTATCGGCAAATTTCGCCCATTAGGGAGCACTGACAATTTGGGGTATAATGGACAAAATTGCCTTCATTTTTGTAAAGTGGGCTGTTTTGTCTTTTTTCAGAAAGGTAGTTGTTCATCTGTTTCAACTACGCTTGCTGCTTCGAATTTGTCCAACTCTAAAAACTTTCTCAAGTTCGTAGGTAAAAAATTTTCTGGATAGTCTGCCAATTTCTGTACGGTATTATGTATGCTTAAACTATTCTTATCGTTTGATGGATAGCCTAAAACTCTTTCAAGTTTAGGAATATTGAAGTGAATTTTGTCAATTCCTGCACTTTTTAGAAGTTTCCAATTTGTTGTAATCATAGACTTATTAGTTTTCTCAGCTTTGTCCTTATGCCCATAAGTCTTATGAAATTCTTTTTGTGCTAAGCAATTTTCATCTTGACAGTTATTAAGTTCATCTACAAAATCATTGTCAAAATCCCAATCGTTAATTACGAAATAGTCTAATCCAAAGTGCTTGCACAACTCAATCAATAGATATGCTGTTGCTTTTCCATGATGTACAACAAAAGCAATGTTTAGAAAACTAAGATAAGTTTCTGCATACTTCTTATCGCCTTTTGCTTTCTCAACTTCCTTTTCAATAGCAATTTTATAAGCTAAAATATCATTCGGACCTTCCACTAATACAACTTTGCGACTAAACAAAATCTTATTCAAATTTGGTTCAACTGATTTAATGTAACTATTAAAGTTGGCAAAGGATATAACTTCTTGTCCGCTATCATTTTTTGGCA
>CANJWF010000124.1 GCA_947478315.1 Sphingobacteriaceae bacterium
AGAGGTTGTTTAAATTTCGAGCTTTAGCACTTTCGGACCATGATACGAATCATACTCCAGTATATAAAACTTTCTGAATTACAGATTATTACTTCATAATCTTTAACCAATCTCCTATGAAAACTAAACCAACCAAAAGTTCTTTCCACAATCCAGCGTTTGGGCTGTACTTGGAAGCCACTTAAGCCCAAAACTTTACTCACAATTTCTAAAATCCAACTGTATTCTTGTTGTACTTTAGCTATGAATTCTTTGCCATCGAAACCCTGATCAGCTAGAATTTTTACCAATCTAGGGAATCTATTTTTTAGTTTTTCTAGTACTAATAAAGCACCAACTCGTTCGCCAACATTTGCTGATGTAATGACTAAGCCTAACACAAAGCCCATCGTATCCGTTACGATGAAACGTTTTCTGCCGCTGATTTTCTTATTGGCATCTAAACCTTTATCATGAGTCATCGATGCCGTTTTAATGGACTGTGAATCAATTAATCCTAAACTCGGACAGGCTTGTTTACCACTGGTCTTGCGAGCCTCCAAAAGTATTTGATCATGTATATTTTTTACCAATTGTTGCTTACTCCAAATTCGATGATAATAATAAACTACCTGCCAAGGTGGATATTCATTGGGTAACATCCGCCATTGAATACCTGTTTTGACTACGTACAGAATAGCATTAATAAGTACTCGTAATTCATATTTTCTTTTTCGATTCGCGATTTTTAAATCTAGCTTATCTTTTATAATTTGCCACTGAGAATCGGTCAGATCTGTTGGATACATGATCTAGATATTTTAAAGTTTTGCAACTCAAAAATACCTACACCGATTCTCTTTTTTAGAAATTTAAACAACCTCTAAGCCCATGAATTGGATAAAACGCGACCAAAATGTTATTTGGCATCCCTATACACCACTCTTATCTGAGGATATGCCCATCGCTATACAACGAGGTGAAGGTAGCTATTTGATTGATTTCGACAACAAACGATATATAGATGCTATATCTTCTTGGTGGGTCAACCTTCATGGTCATAGCCATCCATACATCGCCCAAAAGGTGTATGAGCAGTTATTGCAACTGGAACATGTTATTTTTGCTCGTTTCACTCATCAACCAGCCATTGAGTTGGCAGAAAGACTTTTATCACTATTCGATGGAGCTTTTCAAAAAGTATTTTATTCTGATAATGGCTCTACTGCGGTAGAAGTTGCGTTAAAGATGTGCGTACAATTTTGGGATAATCGACATCGTCCTAAAAACAAAATTATTGCGTTCGAAAATGCTTACCACGGAGACACCTTTGGCGCCATGTCGGTAGGTGCACGAAGTGCCTTTACGAAGGCCTACACTCCCCTACTTTTCGATGTTTACCACACGCCTGTTCCGTTCCTCGATCAAACCGTTGCCATTGAGCAGTTTGAAAATTATGTTAAACAGCATGCCGATGACGTTGCCTGTTTTATTTTTGAACCCTTAATTCAAGGAGCTGGCGGAATGTTAATGTATCCTCCAGAAAATTTAGATACGCTACTCAGTATTTGCAAACAATATGACGTATTAACTATTGCCGATGAGGTGATGACGGGTTTTGGTAGAACGGGCAAACTATTTGCTTGCGATTACTTACAGCACAAACCAGATATTATTTGTCTCTCTAAAGGCATATCTGGCGGCGTGTTACCTTTGGCCGCAACTTTGTGTAACGAAACTATCATAGAGGCATTCCACACCGCGGAAAGAGAAAAAATGTTGTTTCACGGTCATTCTTTTACGGCAAACCCAACGGCTTGCGCAGCTGCACTAGCAAGTTTAGATTTATTGTTGAAAAACGATACGCTATCAAATATTCATCGCATTGCTATGCAGCATCAACATTTTAAGGAACGGATAGCAGCACATCCTCGTTTAAAAAATGTAAGACAAACCGGAACGATTATTGCTATGGACTGGCAGAATGAAGAACAAGACTCTTATTTCAACTCTATTGGACAACGGCTAAGCACTTTTTTTCTTAAACACGGTATTTTATTACGTCCCTTAGGTAATGTACTATACATTTTACCTCCCTATTGCACGAATGAACAGGAACTGCAATATATTTACGAAAAAATTGAGGATGCATTAAGCCTCTTTTAATTTTAATTTTATGCAAGCACTATTAGAAAAACTCATTGCCAATCCGTTATTACATGCAAAATGGCTCAACACACTTTCTATGATGGAAAATGCAGGAGCAAGAAAAATATCTGCCTGCGAAGACAAAAATAATGTTACGCTTACGGTGCTTAAACATGCGGCAGAAGAACACCGCCATGCATTTTATCTCAAAAAGCAAATTGCCAAAATAGACGATACATTATGCCCAAACTACCACTTAACAAATTTATTAGCACCAAAAGAAAGTAAATTTTATTTAGACCATCTCGACATTGCAGTCTCTCGCTTTTTGAGAAAAGCGTTAAGGATGAGCAATGGATGGGATTTGAAATTTTCAGCATATATTTTGGTAACGTATGCCATAGAAGTGAGGGCAGAATCTCTATACCCACAGTATCAGGCAGCATTAGAAAATGCGGGGAGTAACATCCATGTCAAATCTATTATTGTAGAAGAAATGGGACATTTAGCCGAAATGCGAAAACAAATTAATCAGCTATGGAAGCATCAACCCGAAGTACCTCAAAAAGCCCTTGAGTTAGAGAGTCAATTATTCCAACAATGGACAACTGCTGTCTCTCGTGAAGTTTTAACCTCCTAATGTATTAACCCCTATTCTGTTAATACGATAATCCTTTCCCTACCTTGGCAACACCTTTAGATTTCGGCTTCAAAAATTACAATGGCTACGGTAGCCATCTTCGTGAAAAATTTAACCATCAACGCGTATTTAAAGTTATTGTAGATGGAGGATTTACCTGTCCTAACAGAGATGGGAGCAAGGGCTATGGAGGCTGCTCTTACTGTAATGTGGATTCGTTTACTCCTGAACTATCGCGTAAACTTCCCGACATACGTTCACAGGTAGAGCAAGGCATAGAAAGAGCCATTAAAAATTATCGTGCAGAAAAATTTATTATCTACTTTCAGCCCAACACCAACACTTACGCGCCCGTAGATAGGCTACAAAAATTATACGATGAGGCACTAGCAGTTTGCCCAGAACAGATAGTGGGGTTATCTATTGGCACACGCCCAGACTGCATCAATAGAGAAAAGATAGACCTCTTGGAACACTATGCTCAAAAAATAGACGTCGACTTAGAAATGGGAATGGAGTCTATCTACAACGACACTTTGTTGCGAATCAACAGAGGGTGTAGCCACGAAGAATTCTTATCAGCCTTGCAACTTCTACACAAGAGCCGCCTACAGGTGTGTGTGCATACCATTTTCGGATTCCCTTGGGAAACGGAAGAGATGATGTTAGAATACATTCACGAGATTAATAGGCATGCTCACATTCAATTTGTAAAATTTCATCACCTGCATATTGTTGAGGGCTCCATCATGGGAGTACATTATAAAAAAAGCCCATTCAAACTTTTTTCTCTGTCGGAGTATACCGATTTTTTGTGCAAAATCATTCCCATGTTACGCCCAGATATTGTTATTCAGCGGTTATTTGGCATTTCAGATTGGAATTTATTAATAGCACCTAATTGGGGTTTAAAAAAATCTGAGATACAAACCTACATCGACAAAGCAATTGAAAAAAGGGGTATCATACAAGGAAGTCATTATTTAACCTCGAACTAAGCGCTTAATTCACTCAACTCTAGCCAACGAAGTTCCGTATTCTCCAATTCTTTCATAAGCATCGACATTTCTACAGAAAGTGCATTTAAATCGTCTGTAGGCTTTGGTTGTTGAAAAATAGTATTCAAGATATCTCTGCGATTTTCTAATTCGGTTATTCTTAGGGTAAGTGCATCCAATTCCATTTTTTGTTTAAAAGTCATTTTAGCGGCTTTGGCACTCACGATAGGTGTCGATACCTCCAAAGGTTCTATTGGCTGCTTGGGGGGTGCGATTATTTTTTTATCGTTGGCTTTCGTCAACATATATGCCCGATAGTCGCTATAGTTACCATTAAAATCTGTAATAACGCCTTCTCCTTCAAATATGAATAAGTGCTGTGTAAGTCTGTCCATGAAATAGCGGTCGTGTGAAACAATCAGCAAACAACCCGGAAAATCTGCTAAAAAGTCTTCTAAGACTTGCAAGGTTACAATATCCAAATCGTTGGTAGGTTCATCCAAAATCAAAAAGTTAGGATTTTTCATCAAAAGGGTACAGAGGTATAATCTGCGACGCTCCCCTCCTGATAGCTTAGATACATAGGTATACTGTTGATCTCCTTGAAATAAAAAACGTTCTAGCAAAGCGGATGCTGTCAAATTTTTTCCTTTTGCCATCGGGATATATTCTGCAATGTCTTTAACGACCTCAATAACACGTTTATCTTCCGCTAATTTTAATCCGTCTTGGTTATAATAACCAAA
>CANJWF010000125.1 GCA_947478315.1 Sphingobacteriaceae bacterium
AAAAAAAGGTGATAGAATTTGTATCTACATGCCTATGGTACCAGAGCTTGCTATTGCAGTATTGGCTTGTGCACGCATTGGAGCCATTCATTCGGTTGTCTTTGGTGGATTTTCGGCACAATCTATTGCTGACAGAATTTTAGACGCAGATTGTTCTTTGGTGATTACAGCCGATGGGGCATTTAGAGGCAATAAAATCGTTCCATTAAAACCTATTGTTGATGATGCCTTAATGCAATGTAGAGGTGTTAAGAAAGTAATTGTGCTTACACGAACAGAAACACCCGTAGCGATGCTTAAAGGCAGAGATGTATGGTGGGAAGAGGAAATCAAAGCCATCAACCAACAAGAGCAATACATTTGCCCTGCCGAAGAAATGGACGCAGAAGATATGCTATTTATTCTTTACACCTCTGGTTCAACAGGTAAGCCTAAGGGAGTAGTGCACACCTGCGGTGGATATATGGTTTATACAGGCTATACCTTTAGAACCGTATTTCAATATCAACCTGGAGAAATCCATTTTTGTACTGCCGACATTGGGTGGATAACGGGCCACTCTTATCTACTGTATGGACCTCTTTCGCAGGGCGCGACTTCGTTAATGTTTGAAGGTATTCCAACATGGCCAGATGCGGGTCGTCTTTGGGAGATTATAGATAAGCATCAAGTTAATATCTTATATACCGCCCCTACAGCCATACGTCAATTGATGGGTTCAGGCTTAGAACCATTGAGCGGTAAAAAACTAAACTCATTAAAAAAATTAGGCTCTGTAGGCGAACCCATTAACGAAGAAGCATGGCATTGGTACAATGAGTATATTGGTAAAAAACAATGTCCAATAACAGATACCTGGTGGCAAACAGAAACTGGAGGTATTATGATTGCCCCAATTGTGGGTATTACTCCCACTAAACCAGGGTTTGCAACTTTACCTCTACCAGGTATACAACCCATATTAGTAGATGAAAATGGCGATGAAGTAAAAGGAGAACAAGTAAGTGGTAACCTTTGTGTTAAATTTCCTTGGCCTTCCATTATTCGTACCACTTATGCAGACCATGAACGTTGTAAAACCAATTTTTTCTCTACTTATCCGGGTAAATACTTCACTGGAGATGGATGCCATCGCGATCAAGATGGTTATTACAGAATTACGGGAAGAGTAGACGATGTGCTTAACGTATCAGGACATCGTATAGGGACAGCAGAAGTAGAAAATGCTATCAATATGCACACAGGAGTGGTCGAATCGGCTGTAGTTGGATATCCTCATGACATTAAGGGACAAGGTGTTTACGCTTTTGTCGTATTTCCTAATCCATCACACGAAGAAGCATTAACACGTCAAGATATTATGGCAACAGTTAATAGAATAATAGGTCCTATTGCCAAGCCAGACAGAATACAATTTGTATCAGGATTACCAAAGACACGTTCAGGAAAAATAATGAGGCGCATTCTAAGAAAAATTGCCGAAGGCGATTTATCCAACTTAGGCGATACCTCTACTTTGTTAGACCCTCTAGTAGTTGAAGAAATTAAATTAGGAAGATTGAATGCTTGAGAATTATTAGTATTGATAAACACTATTGCTATTTAAAAATAAAATAGCTACCTTCGCAGTCCCTTTTGAATTTTTTTCTCTTGGGTAATTATTATTTCATTCATCAATTAATCTAAATTAGAAGTGGATACGTTAAGTTACAAAACTGTCTCTGCCAACAAAGCGACCGTCGACAAACAATGGGTTGTTGTTGATGCTCAGGGTGAGATTTTGGGGCGTTTGTGTTCAAAAATTGCTGCTGTAATCAGAGGCAAACACAAACCTAGCTTTACCCCAAACGTAGACTGCGGAGATAATGTAATTGTTATCAATGCAGACAAAATCAAGTTGACAGGAAATAAATTTTCCGAAAAACAATATGTTTCCTACACAGGCTATCCTGGAGGTCAGCGCTTTATTTCTCCTAAAGATTTAATGGTTAAACATCCAGAACGTGTTATCGAAAAAGCCGTACGAGGTATGTTGCCCAAAAATAGATTAGGTAAAGCACTCTATGGTAATCTTTATGTTTATGCAGGGGGAGAGCATCCGCATCAAGCACAAACTCCAACCACCATTAAATTGTAAACTAAAATAGGAACGAAATGTCAGCAACTACCAATACATCAGGAAGAAGAAAAACAGCCGTTGCTCGTGTTTATTTGAACGTAGGCAATGGCGACATCGTGATAAACGGTCGCGATTATAAAACATATTTTCCCACATTACCATTGCAATATCTTATCAATCAGTCCTTAGAGGTCGCTGATATGGCAGGTAGATTTGATATAAAAGTCAATGTGCAAGGTGGCGGAATATCAGGTCAAGCGGAAGCAGTTCGTTTAGCCATAGCCAAAGCGTTGGTTGAAATTGAGCCGGAGAAAAAAGCAGCACTACGAGCAAAAGGATTAGTAACAAGGGATAATCGTATGGTTGAGCGTAAAAAACCCGGTAGGAAAAAAGCTCGCAAGAGATTTCAATTCAGTAAACGTTAATCTTTGGAGGACAAAAAAATGGCTAGAACAACATATCAAGATCTTTTGGATGCAGGTGTACACTTTGGACATCTTACCCGTAAATGGAATCCTAAAATGGCGCCTTATATCTTTATGGAGCGCAATGGAATTCATATAATTGACTTAAATAAAACTGTCAATAAAATAGAAGAAGCAGCCGCAGCAATAAAGCAGATTGTAAAATCTGGGCGTAAAGTGCTGTTTGTTGCTACAAAAAAGCAAGCAAAAGACATCGTTGCTGAGCAAGCAAAAAAAGTAGGAATGCCTTTCGTAACCGAACGTTGGTTAGGAGGTATGCTTACTAATTTTGCTACTGTGCGTAAATCCATTAAAAAAATGTCTAACATAGATAAGTTGACAAAAGATGGAACTTACGACAATCTTTCTAAGAAAGAAAAATTGATGATTCAACGTGAGCGCATAAAATTAGAAACTCTTTTAGGGGGTATTGCTGATTTAAATCGTTTACCAGCAGCCTTGTTTATCGTTGATGTTAAAAAAGAGCATATAGCAGTAGCAGAAGCACTTAAACTAAACATACCAACATTTGCACTTGTAGATACTAATTCTGACCCAAGTGCTATCGATTTTCCTATTCCCGCCAATGACGATGCAACAAAATCTATATCATTACTTACAGATATCATAACGAAAGCCATAGAAGAAGGTTGGGAAGAACGTAAAAGAGATAAAGAAGAAGAAGCATTAAAAGAAAATGCAGAGGCAAAAGCTAAGATAGATACAGAAACTGCAGAAGGTACAGAAGAAAAACCTAAAAAAAGCAGATCTAAAAAAGTAGAAGCAAGCGCTTCTGAAAAACCAGAGTAAAGAAACGCTACCTACCATTCAACAAATAGGTAGGTAGCATTTTTAAATATTAATGATTCAAAAAAGATGAGTACAACAGCACAAATATCAGCTGCAGACGTCAACAAATTGCGCCAGCAAACAGGTGCAGGAATGATGGATTGCAAAAAAGCTTTGACAGAAGCTAACGGTGATTTTGAAGCAGCTATAGATTATTTAAGAAAAAAAGGAGCGAAAGTTGCCGCTAGTAGACAAGACAGAGAAGCAACTGAAGGCGTTGTTATTTCACGAACTTCTGCAGACGAAAAAGTAGGTTATATTATAGAATTGAATTGTGAGACAGATTTTGTTGCTAAAAATGCAGATTTCGTTGCTTTTGCTAATTCGATAGCAGATTTAGCGGTAGCCAACAATCCCAATGATTTAGATACTTTGTTATCCTTAACATTAGGTACTCTAAAACTTTCAGATGCCATTATTGAGCAAACAGGAAAAATTGGAGAAAAAATTGGTATTTCTAAATTTGAAAAAATCGCAGGCGAAAAGGTTGTAGCTTACATACATGGTAATTACCGTTTAGGTGTTTTAGTTGCGTTAAATGCTAATCCCGAGAATGCCAACGAAGTAGGTAAAGATATCGCTATGCAAATAGCAGCAATGAATCCCGTTGCGATAGATAAATCCGATGTAGATTCAAGGACTATTGAAAGAGAATTAGAAATTGCCAAAGAGCAAATAAGAGCAGAAGGTAAGCCTGAAGAAATGGTAGAGAAAATTGCACAAGGTAAATTAAATAAATTCTATAAAGAATCTACCTTATTGAACCAAGAATTCGTGAAAGATTCTTCAAAAACAATAACACAATTTTTGAATGACGTTCAAAAAGATTTGACAGTTACCGCGTTCAAAAGAGTCGCGCTTGGAGCTTAACTTTTTCAAATTCTTGCTTGTAACAAATATTAGGTAAATACTTTAACTTGTAATTGTTGATAAGTGGTTTCTTAGAGTGTTTCCACACAATTTATCAAAATAATAATTATATAATGAAGTAGCACATTCAAAAAAATGTTTAGACCTTAAAAAAAAATTATATTCTAATGAAACACCCATGAGCAATACGCTCACAAA
>CANJWF010000126.1 GCA_947478315.1 Sphingobacteriaceae bacterium
ACGGGATTTTTTAATTTAGACACATCATATAGGTCTAAAACAGAAGCCTGAACCGCGGCATCGGCAGCCCCTCTACTAATAGGGCAATGAGGATTGCCTTCTATTTTAATGGGACGTCCTTCTCTTGTTTTAACTAAAACACCATGTCCTTGATAATTTGAGGCATAAAAATTGGGAATACCTGGAGTTACTTCTTCTGGTTTGATGAGATAAGGTATTGACTTCTTAATTGGGGCTTCGTTACACGCTGCAAGCGTAACGGCTCCTAAACCAAAACCTAAAGCTTTTAAAAAACCTCTACGGGGGGTAGCGGTACTCATCCCTGCTTCAGTCAACACTTCTTCAACAGGTAGTGCTTCTGGGAACTCACTCTTACTATGCTGAACAAAATCAGAAGTATTGTTGAATTCTTCTAAACCTTTCCAATATTTTTTATTGCTTTTCATACTAATGATGATATGCTGATTTGGTAATTATTCACTAATTGTTGTTGATAGATGACGTATCGTAACGATACGTTTTTATTCGATTTAAAAGTGGTGGCTAATAATGGCATTTACCACATTCTAAACCACCTATGGTAGCAACCGTTACTTTTTCGCCTCTTTTTAATTTTTCATGATATACTAAAAGTTTATCGTAATACGCGTTCCCTTTTAGATTAACATCTGTTTGTTTATGGCAGTTTATACACCACTTCATGGTTAATGGTGCATATTGATATACTTCTTTCATGGTTTCTATGGGACCATGGCATTTTTGACATTTGACACCTGCGACTTTAACGTGCTGAGAATGGTTAAAGTAAGCTAAATCAGGTAGATTATGTATCCGAATCCATTGAATAGGTTTTTGATTATCTCCATATTTTTTGGTCTGCGGGTCGTAATCTAAAGCCTTGTATATCTTCATGATTTCAGGAGAAATTTCGCCATTGTATTTTTCTGTTGCTTGCACGTATTTGTGGCAATTCATACACACATTGGCAGAAGGAATAGAAGCATTTTTAGATTTGTAGGCTCCTGAATGACAGTAACGACAATCTATTTTATTAACTCCTGCATGTATTTGATGAGAGAATTTGATAGGCTGCTCTGGTTGATAACCTTGATGCACGCCTATATTCCATGCGTAATTTAATGCCCAACCTCCTATAATTGCTACCATTACTAAGGTCCAAAAGAATACAAATTTCTTATTCTTAAGTTTAATCTTAAACTTCTCTTTGAATGAGGGTGATTGATTGGCGTCTATTTCAGCAATATCAATTCCTTGTTTCTGTAAGATAAGTCGTTCTAATGTAGTTATTACCTTATTCAAAACAACAATAACCAACAATGAGATTATCACTACGACCAATAATCCAACAACCATAAAATTAGATATTTCTTCTTTGGGTTGAACCGCCCCTCCTTGGGTTGACGCAGCGGCAGGCTTATTAGCTGCTTCTTTAACGTATGCTAAAATACTTTTGATATTATCGTCAGACAATTCCGGAAATGCGGTCATTACAGTGGAATTGTATTCTTTAAAAAGCTTAACTGCATCAGCATCACCCGCTTTCACTAAAGATTGCGAATTTTTAATCCACTTTATTAACCACTCTTCTTTACGACGCGCTTCAACTCCTTTTAAAGCGGGCCCAATAACCACTCTATCTACAGCATGACAGGCGGAACATTTTTGCTTGAAAAGGGACTCGCCCTCTGCTGCGCTCTGAGCTTTCGCATTATTTGTTGTTACTAAAGCTATGAGCAATGATAAAAACAAAGAGACATTGGTCAATCTTTTGAATACAGACGAGTTATTGTTCCTCATGGTATGGTACTTTGTAAAGCTAAAAGTTAAAACTTAGAATAAAACGAGGCTACTAAAAGAGCTTTATTTAGGGTCAAAAACAATTTGATTGTACACAGACTTACTCTGACATTGTACCCCTATTTTGGTCGGCAAATTTATTACATAAAATCTTAGGATGACAAAGGCATGACGAATAATTATTAATTTATAACAATTCTAAATAATATAGTCTTATTGCGCTTCACGTGCATTATTGGTTAGGGCTGCTCTTGTCCCATTTTCCATTTAGAATATAGTGTATAAGCTCCTGACAAAACTATATTTTGTGCATTCACAAGCATTTTGGGTGATAAAATTTCGACATATAGATTGTTTGAGCGTCCTGTTACCACTTCAACAGGGACATAGTGATTGGGGGAGTTTTGTAAAAAGATATAATTTTTGTCGGCATTGTTTACTACCGCATTTTTTGGTAAGGTAATTACTTTGCTTGATGTTGTTTGTAATACTGCGGTAACAAACATACCTGGCAATAATTTAGCATCGTCGCGATCGATGTGAGCATGTATGGGTATGCTTTTATCGGGATTGATAGTTTTTGCGATAAGATGAATGCTACCTGTTCGTGGATGAGGGTCATTATTGGGTAATGTAAAAGTAAGTTTTTGCCCTATTTGAATGGTATTGATGTCTTTCTCAAAGGCTGTTAGGGCAATGTGCATGTGTCGGGTATCTACTATTTCAAAAAGGACATCGGCGGGTTGTATATACTTCCCAATATTGGCTTTTACAGATTGTACGTAACCCGTTATGGGTGTTATTAGATTGATTTGTCGAGAAATTTTACGGGTTTGAGATAATTGTTCTGCGGAGATATTGATAAGGGCTAATTTTTGGGTTAGGGCTTCGATTTGATTTTTGATAATCTGTAATTCGGTTGTTACTTGTTGCACATTTTTTTGTGCATTGATATTTTCTTTTGCTAATTGTTGTTGGCGGCTATATTCGGCGTTGAATAGTTCTAATTTTGCTTTTGCATCTAAAAAGTCTTGTTGTAGTTGTATATAATCTGGATGTTCAAGGACGGCTATTATTTCTCCTCGGTGTACGTGTGTTCCTGGCATGAGTTTCGTTTGTTTTAGGTAACCTCCATAGGGCGGAGAAATGGTAAGCATACTTTGGGGAGGCACATCTAAAACGCCCTTTAATGTAAGGTTATTTTGCATATTTCTTAGGGATGGTGCTCCTAAAGTTATTTTAGCATTTTGTGTTTGCTGTGGGGTTAAAACGATTTCTTGACTACTTGGCTGGCTGGTAGCTTCTGTTGTTTGTTTATTGGAACACGCGGTAAGCAACAAAATGTGTACTATAGTTATATTGAAAAATAGACGGTTCATATTTTTAAGGGTTAAAGATTAATGTGTTATTCGAAATAATATTGCAATTGAACTACGGTTTGGTTGTTTTGATAAATGAGTTGTAAATGGTTTTGCATCAAATCTATTGCCATCTTAATGGATTGCGTGTATTGGAAATAGGTAATCTCTCCGTTTTTAAATGCTATTTGTGCGTATTCAATGGCTTGTTTGGCTCGATTAAGCAATTGTGTTTCGTATGAATCAAGTGCTTGTTGGTGTTGGTAATAGTTGATTAACAGTTGGTCGAACTGTGTTTGCATATTTATTTTTTGTTTTTGAGTTTCATTTTGTGCCTTGGTGATGGTCAATTTAGCAACTGCTATTTTAGCTTTGGCAACAAAGAAGTTTAATGGAATGGCTATGCCGAATTGATAGGTTAGGTATCTTTTGCCATTTTCAAGTCCATCAGCAGGGGTGTTACTAGGCATCGGATTGAATGTTTGATGATTTAAGCCAAGCGTGATATCTGGTAAGCGTTTGGCTTTTTCGAGCGACAGTTGGTTATGGGCATATTGCTCTTGCATTTTTAGCCATTGGTAATCTTGGGTTTGTTCGATGGAAATTGCTTGTTCTTGTTTAAAAATAATACGCTTTAATGGCGCTGGCTCGTGCGCTATATTGGGTTGGTTTAAAAACATGGCTAATTTTTTTTGTGCAGATAAATAATCTGCTTGATTTTGTTTAAGCTGATTTTGTATAATGATGGCTTGCATTTCGGCTTGATTGACATCGATGACACCTACATCTCCTGTTTGAAAACGAACTTGAATAGTTTTTAGAAGTGCTTGTGTAAGGCTGTCTTGTTTGATGAGCAATTGTCGCTGTTCGTAAAAATATGCCCATTGGTAATAGGCTAATTGAATGGCTTGTTTGAGATTTTTTTGGGCTATTTTGAATTGTTGAGATTGACTTTGAGTATGTAAATTCGCTAACTGATATTGGTGCTTGAGAATGATGGGAAATGGAATTGTTTGCGAAATACCTGCTGAATTGTCGTTTTGTGGACTGTTGATATGCCCATATTGGAAGGAAACACTTGTTTTCCCGAAATCGGTTGCAATGGGTATCATGCGTTTGGCGATTTCGGCATCGTAGTAAATAGATTTTAGCTCAACATTATTTTCTAACCCTATTTGTGTGGCTTCTGTTACGGTTAGTTTAGACTGTGCCCGACCAACAAATGGTAGCATACCCAATAGCATCAATAGGGCAGGGATGTTTTTTGAGAGGGGTTTACGCATACGTAAATCTTTTTCTGAAAAATAATA
>CANJWF010000127.1 GCA_947478315.1 Sphingobacteriaceae bacterium
CCGCTGATGGTTGCACTGTTCCTGCTGTTTCCGCGCATCGGCCCGCTCTGGGGCCTGCCGGCCGACGGTCTGGGCCGCACCGGCTTGTCGAGCACGCTGCGCATGGGCGGCGTGGCCGAACTGGCCAACGACGAAAGCATCGCTTTTCGGGTGCGGTTCGACCGTGGCGCTCCGCCGCCCGAAGCACTGTATTTCCGCGGCCCGGTGTTGTCGCGCTTCGACGGGCTGGACTGGCAGGTCTCGATCCTGGCGAGCGCGCCCACCCAGCGCGGCCTAGACCTTCGCACGCTGGGAGCACCGCTGCGCTACGAGATGATGGTCGAGCCCGGCAAGCTGGCGCTGCTGCCTTTGTTGGAATCCACGCCCGACCGGCCCGGCAGCGCGCCGCAGCTGCCGCAGGGAGCCCCGTGGCTGGGCCATGACCTGACGTGGCACCTGGACCGGCTTGCCGACGAGCGACTGCAACTGCATGCCCAGGCCTGGACCCGGTTCGAGCACGGCCGCAAGATCGATCCCGGCGAGCTCAACGCGATGCGATCGCTACCGCCAGACCGCAACCCGAGAACGCTGGCCTGGGCAAGCCTGCTGCACAACCGTCTTGGCGCGGTCGATGCGCGAACGCTGGCCGCAGCGTTGATGGCCCACATCGGGCAAGCCGACTTCGAATACAGCTTGCAACCAGGACCCTACGGCCGGGAATCGATCGACGAGTTCTGGCTCGACCGGCGATCAGGCTTTTGCGAGCATTTCGCCACCGCCTTCGTGGTGTTGATGCGCGCGCTGGGCGTGCCCGCGCGGGTGGTCACCGGCTACCAGGGTGCCGAGCCGCCAGACGCCGACGGCTGGCGCGTGGTTCGACAAAGCCATGCCCATGCCTGGGCCGAGTACTGGACTGCAGACGGCGGCTGGCTGCGGGCCGACCCGACCGCCGCAGTAGCGCCCGAGAGGGTGCGCGCCAGCAAGCCCTTGCCGTCGCGGCCTGGCCTGCTGGTTGGCGCGATCAACACCGTGAGCCCGGCGCTGGCGCTGCAGTTGCGTCGGGCCTGGGAACTGGTGGAAGGCCGTTGGAACCATGGGGCAATGGCTTACTCGAGCCGTCGCCAGCTCAGCCTGCTCAGAGCCCTGGGCGTGCAGCAGCCCGACGCCACCGACCTCGGACGCGCTTTGGCGCTGCTGCTGTCGGCCGCAGCGCTCGGCCTGGGGCTCTGGGCCTGGCATGACCGCCACCGCCAAGAGCCCTGGACCCGGCTGCACCGGCGGCTGTGCCAACGCCTGCGGGCCGCAGGCGTGGCGGTGCTGCCACACCATCCGCCGCGCACCATGGCCGCGCTGGTGAGGCAAGGCCACGGCGAGCCCGGCGAAGCGCTGGCCCAGGCGCTGGACGCGCTCGACCGCAGACGCTACGCCACCGACGGCGGGCGTCTGCCTGAACGTGGCTGGTGGCAAGTCGTCGCGCGCGAATCGGCCATGCTGCGCAAACGCCAGTCCTTCGGTTCTGCAGCAAGCTTCGAAGCGTGAGCACGCGCCAGCCCTGACGGGATAATGAGATTCATGCGATCCGCCCCAGCGCTGTGCCTGCTCGCCCTGGTGGCCCTATCGCCGCCCGAGTTCGCACAAGCGAAGAAGCACTCGAGCGCCGGCGCGGCGCCAGCCCACGCCGTCCGACACACGGCCAAAGCCAAGACCTACGGCCACCGCGCCGACGCGATGCGGCTTGCCGACGCGCTGGCCGAGCGCCACGCACTTGATCCGGTCTGGGTCCGGGCACAACTCGCTCAAGCCCATTACCTGCCGGTTGTGGCAAAACTGATGATGCCGCCGCCCACCGGCGTGGCCAAGAACTGGGCCGCTTACCGGGCTCGCTTCGTCGAGCCCGAACGGGTCAACACAGGGGCTGCGTTCTGGCGCACCAACGAAGCCTGGCTGAACGCGGCCGAGCAACGCTGGGGCGTGCCGGCCGAGGTGATCGTGGGCATCATCGGCGTCGAGACCTTCTACGGCCGCGTCACCGGCAACTTCAGCGTGCTCGACGCCTTGGCGACGCTGAGCCTGGACTTTCCGAAGGGGCGCAGCGATCGCAGCGAGTTCTTCCGCAGCGAGCTCGGCGAGTTCCTGAAGCTGGCGCACTCGCAGAAGTTGCCCGCCACCAAGGTCAAGGGGTCTTACGCAGGCGCCATCGGTCTGGGTCAGTTCATGCCTGGCAGCATCAACCGCTACGCGGTCGATTTCGACACCGATGGCCGCATCACCATGGTCGCCACAGCTTCGGACGCCGCGCCCGACGTGATCGGCAGCATCGCGAATTACCTGGCCGAGCATGGATGGCAGCGCGGCAGACCCAGCCACTATGGCGTCAAGCCACCCTCGGACAGCGCCGAACGCGCTGCGCTGCTGCAACCCGACATCGTGCCCAGCTTCACACCGGCACAGATGGCCGGGGCAGGCGCCTTGCTCGACGAGCCGGCCAGCCGCCACGATGGTTTGCTAGCACTGGTGGAGCTGCAAAACGGCGTCGCCGCGCCCAGCCATATCGCCGGCACGCAAAACTTCTACGCGCTCACCCGCTACAACCACTCGGCTTATTACGCGCTGGCGGTGATCGAACTGGGCCAAGCCGTGGCTGCAACGAGATCGCCGTCACGATGAGCAAGGCGCAGACGTAAAAAAACAGGCACTACAGGCCTGCTTTCTCGCAGAGGCGGGGAGCGTACTCCCCGCTTCTCAGGCGATCACATCTTGGCTTCGCTGGCCTTCTTGGCCGGAGCCTTGGCCGGAGCCTTGGCAGCCGGCTCGCTGGCCTTCATCGGTGCGGCACCTGCGTGGGATGCGGCGTTGGCATTGAAACCGACAACAGCGAAAGCAGCAAGCACTAGCGATGACAGGATCTTGTTCATGGAAATCTCTCCGTGGGTTGAAAACAGTGCGACCAACTCAACTCCAGTTCAAAATCTCATCACAAGATTTTCAAAACCGTTGAGCAGTCAACGCGCAGAATGCGCTTCGGTTGACAGGCCCAGGAAACCTGGCCTATTGCATGGGCTCGAACCGGGCTTTCTGTGGACACTCAAATTGCGCCGTAGCATTCTGATTCTAGCCGCCATGCTGGCGCTTTCGGTAGTCGCCGCCGCACTACCCCATCTGCCGGACTCGGACCGGCAGGTACTGGAAAAACTGCCCGAGCGCGCCGCGGACCCGAGCATCCTGGCGATGCGGCGACTGCGCCAACAGTTGTCGCAAGACCCCCTCGATCTGGCACTGGCGCTGCGGCTGGCAAGGCGTTACTTCGAGGAGGTCGGTTCCGAGGGCGATCCACGCTACATCGGCTATGCCCAGGCCGCGCTGGCGCCCTGGTGGCAGCAGGCCGACCCGCCGGTGCCGGTACTGGTGCTGCGCGCCGTGTTGCGCCAGTTCAATCACCAGTTCGACGCAGCGCGCGCTGACCTGCAGTCTGCCGTTCGCCAGCAACCCGACAACGGCGAGGCATGGTCGTGGCTGGCAGCGATCGCGATGGTCCAAGCGCGTTACACCGACGCCCGCGAGGCTTGCGCCCGGGCTGCCGCGCAGGCTTCCGCGCTGATCGCCGTGGCCTGTGGGGCATCGGTCGATGCCGCCACCGGCCATGGCGTGGCGGCAGTCAGCGCACTGAACGCGGCCTTGCTGCGCGAAACCCGGGCTGGCGCTGCCGAGCAACTCTGGGCGCTGACCCGGCTGGCCGAGACCGAAGAGCGGCTGGGCCGGCATGACGCGGCCGAAGCCGCGTTCAAGCGCGCGCTGTCGCTCGGTTTGGTCGACGGCTACCTGCTGGCGGCTTACAGCGATTTCCTGCTCGACCGCCAGCGGCCTGCCGAAGTGCTGGCCCTGCTCAAGGGCAAGGAGCGCTCCGACCTGTTGCTGTTGCGGCTGACCCTCGCCGCCCAGGCCAGTGGCGCGCCAAATCGCGCCAACTGGGAGGCTGACTTGGTCGCGCGATTTACAGCCGCAAGCCTGCGCGGTGACAGCCTGCACCAGAAGGAGGAGGCCCGCTTCGCGCTGACACAGCGCGGCCAGGCCTTGCGCGCGCTGACGCTGGCACACGAAAACTTCGCCGTGCAGCGAGAACCCGCCGACGCCAGGGTGTTGCTGGAAGCAGCGATTGCCGCCGGCCAGCCGGCAGCAGCCGAGCCGGCGCGACTGTGGTTGGCCGAGTCAGGCATCGAGAGCCAGGTCTTGCGCAAGCTCGCCGCCCAACTCGCCGCACCCCTCAAGGCCGCCCAATGATGCGCCGGGCCTGTCGTGCCATCGCCTGGCTGAGCCTGGTCTGGCTGGTCGGCGCCGGGCTTGCGCTGCCGGCCTGGGCCCACAAGCCGTCTGACAGCTACCTCACGCTGCGGGTCGAACCCGGCAAGATCGACGGCCAATGGGACATCGCGCTGCGTGATCTCGACCATGCCATCGGCCTGGACGCCGACGACAACGGCGAGATCACCTGGGGTGAA
>CANJWF010000128.1 GCA_947478315.1 Sphingobacteriaceae bacterium
CCAATACGTGCCACCGCAAACCAAGGATGTAGATGAGGATTTTATACGTGGTTTTTTAGGGAAAATGTTGTTTAGCGGGGATGAGATCTTAAAGAAAACCAATGTATTGAGTGGAGGTGAAAAGGTACGGTGTATGGTGAGTAAAATGATGCTGCAGAATCCTAATTTGGTTATTTTGGATGAACCAACCAATCACCTTGATCTAGAAAGTATTACTGCATTCAATGATGGGATGCTTACTTTTCCAGGAGTAGTATTACTAACTACCCATGATCACCAGTTTATGAATACGGTTGCCAACCGAATTATTGAAATTACCCCCAAGGGTATGATTGATCGGTTAATGACTTATGACGAATATCTGGTGGATGAGCGGGTTAAGGCATTAAAAGAGGAGCTATACAGTTAATAAAGCAAATCAAATAACAATTTCTCCAAGGTTTTGGCACGATTTTTACAAGGGTTGGAGTAATCAAATCGTACTCCAGATGAAAAAATTAGTATTGTTAGGTTTTGTTGTTTTACTCATTTCCTTGGGAGTGGCAACTGCGCAAAACCGGACTTCCTTCAATTCTACTTCAAGTTATACTACTGCTGTGGGTGTAAAATTTTACCCTGGGGCAATTTCTGTAAAACATTTTACCAATGATAATACGGCCTTGGAGGGGCTGGGCTATTTTTGGAATAAGGGAGTTCGAATAACAGGGTTGTACGAAATCCATGGGGATATCAATGCTGCGGATGGGTTGAAATGGTATATGGGCCCCGGTGCCCATGTAGGATTTTATGGTAGTAAATATGGAGGGGGCACTTCGATTGGGGTGGATGGGGTGTTAGGATTGGATTATAAAATAGTGGGAGCACCCATCAATTTGTCAGTAGATTGGCAGCCATCTTTTGAATTTGGCAGCAAGGATGAAAATGGCTTTATTGGAAATTGGGGTGGATTTTCCGTACGTTATACGCTCTAGTATTTGAATTTATAGTTACAAGCAACCCTAACAGACCGACAGTGCTAACATTAAACGACTGGAAAAAGACGAAAACCAGCCGCACATTTAGCACATTTGGTTTTGCTCGACACACAAACCAACGCTTCACAAAACCAAAAGAGCTAAAATTTTCCAACCCACAAATTTTTATCAACAACTGTTTGACAGGAAGGAATTATTTCATTAACTTTGTTGCTTAAAGTCAGCACGACAATGATAAAAAAAGGAATACTAAATCAGCTTATACAAACTCACGACTTGACAAGTCTTGAGAAGCATTTGGTATATTCCTACCTGACAAACAACAAAATAGACTACTCTGAAAACTCAATACTGTCGGACTATTTCAAGGACTTTGAACAAATACCACAACTTTATTTCGACACTTCTGCACTCCCTATTTCGACAATAAAAGAACTTGAAAATTACCTTGAACTCATAATACCAGTAACAGACAGAAAGTTTAACGGTGCTTTTTTTACTCCCGACTATATAGTTGACTTCATAATAAACGAAGTTCAACCACAAGAAAATCATAAAAACCTTGACCCAAGTTGCGGTTGCGGTGCTTTTTTAGTTGGCTTAACAGACTATTACAAAAGGACTTTTAACAAACCAATTAAAAAAATTATCCAAGAAAATGTTTACGGTTCGGACATACTTGAATACAATATTCATAGAGCCAAACTTATATTGACAATTTACGCTTTACAAAATGGAGAACAGCTTGCTAACAGCGATTTTAACCTATACCACCAAGACAGTTTGAAAGCAAATTGGGAACACCAATTTGATAATATCGTTGGTAATCCACCGTATGTAAAATTTCAAGACCTAACAGACGAGAATAGAACCTATTTAGCCAAGCACTGGACAACGGTTGAAGGTGGAACTTTCAATTTGTATTTTGCTTTTTTTGAACTTGGTTACAAATTATTAAAACCAACAGGAAAACTTGGCTACATAACTCCTAACAACTATTTTACTTCACTTGCAGGAGAAGCAATTCGCAAGTATTTTCAAGACAAAAAATGTGTTTCAAGGATTATAGATTTTAGTCATAAAAAAGTTTTTGATGCTCAAACTTATACAGCACTTACGTTTTTAAACAAACAGGAAAACGAAGCCATTACGTTTGATAGGATTAAAGACGGATATAGCCCCGAAGAGTTTTTGCCAAACGCTAACGGTTCGCCAAATTATTTAAAAGACCTAAATTTTAAAAAGTGGCGACTACTAAAAACAGACGAACAACAAAACATCAAAACAATTGAAACAATTGGCAAGCCAATTGGTAAGTTGTTTGACATTTGCGTAGGTATTGCAACGCTAAAGGACGAAATATTTTTTATTGATGGCACTAAAACAAATAACGGTTGCTATTTAAAAACAACAGACAACGGAACTTTTGAAATTGAAAAAGGAGCAGTAAAACCAGTTTACAAAATTTCCGATTTCAAAACACAAGAAGAAGCTGAGCAAAATACAAGGAAAATTATTTTTCCATACATCATTAAAAAAGGAATTGCTACCGCAATTCCTGAAAATGATTTTAAAAGTAAATTTCCCAAATGCTACGCTTATCTTTTGACTGAAAAGGAAAATTTATTGGCAAGAGATAAAGGCAAAGTAAACTTTGACCCATTCTTTGTTTGGGGCAGAACACAAGGACTTACAAGGATTGGAAAGAAAATTTTAAATCCAACATTTAGCCTTCATCCAAGATTTTTATTAGTTGAAGAACAAGAATCTTTTTTTACAAATGGTTACGGACTTTTCTTTCGTGAATCCGAAATTCAAGGCTTGTTCAATGAACCTGTTAATCCAATAAGTAAATTAGAAAATATTGATGTTGTTCAGAAAATTTTGAACTCTTGCGTAATGGATTATTATGTAACGAAAACAAGTGTTTCAATTGAAGGCGGTTATCCTTGTTATCAAAAAAACTTTATCGAAAAGTTTACAATTCCAGAACTTACAGAGGAAGAAGTTGAGTTGATAAGAAGTTTAAATGACCCGATTAAAATTGATGAGTTTTTAATAGGCAAATATCAAATAAATGTATTGACAGGGAATCTTGTTTGATAAATCTGCATTAAATCATTTACAAATCCATTAAAAGACAGCGAATCAATATTTGCTATTGAAGCATTCGGAATTAATCCGTCATTTATTAGTTCTTGTGTGGTATTATATAACTTAGGAACTGCCTTACTAAAATCTACTATTAGCAAAGCAATTCTTTCGTATTTATACAATGGGTCAGTAATATCCAACCTATTATTTAATGCTTGAAACGCCAATATAAATTTTTCAATGTGCTCTGAGTTTTTAAAAGCCACAGTATTAGCAGCAGCAGCGTCTGAATCATACTCTTTAGCTACTATCATATAAACTTCGCCTAAAACCATTTGAGGAAGCCTTAAATGAAAATTCAAAGCCTCTGCAAAAGTTCTTTCATACAAAGTGTCAAAATTCTTTGCTACACTACTTAATTGACTTCTTACATTTACAGACAGAACTCCCTCTGTAAATGCAGAACCATATCTATCTTTAAAGCCATTCAAATAAGTTGGGAAACCCAAAATTTCTTCATTGATGTGAATATTATTTGGAACTATTGAAACATCTTGATTTTTGGTTTTTAAATATCCTGCCAAAGGCAATTCTTTATCTCTCAAGACTACGGGTCTATTATTTACTCTTGCGGGTGGATTTGCAACTTTTCTTAATCTACTTAATTCAGGATTTATAAGGCTTGGGTGAACACCTGCATTTAAAAACGCAGTTTTAACTACATCGTGAATTAACTTTATTGGTTTCTGTGTTCTTATAAGAGCATTTTTCCCACTTTCACCATTTGCAATAATTGCAGCTTCAATATCTGCCTTTATTTGATTAAGAGCAGCCTGCATTTGGACTTGAACAAAAGGAATACCTGTATGATTATTTGCTAAATTCGGCATCGTTAAAAAATTGTTTTAGGGTGACGCCAAGAGCATTTGCAATTTTTTCTATATTTACAATTGATACATTTCTCTGCCCGTTTTCAACACTTGCGATATAACTTCTATCCAAGTCAGCAGCATAAGACAAATCCTTCTGCGACATATTAGCAGTTTCTCGGAGTTCCTTTATTCGTTGACCTATTTTAAATTTTACATCCACGGGACAAAAGTCCGAATATGTTGACTATAAATCAAAGACTATAAGTAACACTTGAAAATAAATTGACTATGCTATTGGCAGCACATTTGCATTTTTCCAACGCATAAGCCAATCAAAAAAAATGCAAAAGAGCTGCCAATCCAAGCCTTTGCCAGTGCTTAACCCAACAGGACAACTCATTGACGAGAGAAGAAGGGCAGCTTGTAACACGGGTTTGGCAAAAGTGGCGGTTCAGTGCTTCGTATTACAGTTTTTCGTAAATTTGAACATTCGTGCTTCGTATGAACATTTGTGGTGAAAATCGCCACCTTCG
>CANJWF010000129.1 GCA_947478315.1 Sphingobacteriaceae bacterium
CATCTATACGTGACTTTTGATGAGGTTCTAGAATATGTTTATAGATGAAATCTACACTGAAAATGAATACGGTTGAGATAGTTAAACTAAATAGCCACATTAGTATTTTGTTCCTTTTTTTTGCACTATTGTAAATTAAAAATGCACAAATAATTATCAAGGATATAATTAATATCGTTTTACCGATGAGTAATGTTGAGATAAAAAGTATTGTTAACCAAACACCTACGATTAAAAAAATAGACGGTAGACCCTCTCTGTAAAGCACAATAGTAAGAGAAAGAAATGTAAGAGCTGAGCCTGTATCGGGTTGCATTAGTGTTAGTGCCATAGGCAATAAGAATAGACTTGCAGATAATATTTTAGTTTTGGTATCTTGCATTCTTACATTGGTTATGCTAAGATAGTTTGCTAAAACTAGGCAGGTGGCAAACTTTGCAAATTCAGTAGGCTGTAATCTAAAGCTACCTATTGGAATCCAAGATTTATTTCCTCCTACAGATCGCCCTACAAATAACACTAAGACTAATAATCCTAATGTGATAATGTAAAAAAAAGGAGAAAATGTTCTGAAAATTCGAGCATCTAGGAGTAAAATGAAGATTCCTATGCAAAAAGCAGATACGATATAGATTAATTGTTTGCCATAATTTTTATATAAATCAAAAATATGGTGAGATGTTTCATTATATACTGATGCATAAATATTTATCCAACCAATACAGGTTAAAGTAACGTATATGGAAACGGTAGTCCAGTCGATGTTGAAAAAAGGACTTCTTTGTTGTTGATTCATTACTTAATTCATCTTTTTGTTGTGATCTTAGAAACTTTATTTTCTTGTTGTAAGTTTATTGAATCTTTTTTAGATAGTTTTTTAGTTGTCAACGCGGGCATCAAATTGATTTTTTTCAACCAGTCAATTTCCCCTTTGGGTTTTGTTACTTTTCCTGTCAAGTACTGTTCAACTAAATAACTTGCTATGGGTGCAGCATAAGTCGCACCATAGCCAGCATTTTCTATTACTACTGCGATGGCAATTTTGGGATTATCTTTTGGCGCAAAAGCTGCAAAAACGGAATGAGATTTACCATGAGGATTTTGCACTGTGCCTGTTTTTCCGCACATAATAATATTTTTAATTTTCGCTCGATAAGCAGTACCGTGTTCTACAACTTGTTGCATACCCTCAATTACAGGTATAAAGTTTTCAAATCTTATGCCCACTTCGTGCCGAATGTTGTATGCTGGCTTAATTATTTTTTTTTCTCCGATAGCTTTGATTAGGTGTGGAGTATAGTAGTAGCCTCTATTGGCAATAATTGCCATAATATTAGCCATTTGTAATGGTGTAATACTTAATTCGCCTTGACCTATACCTAAAGAAATAATGCTGCTTGAACGCCATCGTCCGATTCCGAAAATTTTATCGTAATAGATATCAGTGGGCAGTATACCCTTTTTTTCATTGGGCAAATCAATTCCCAAAGGTTGACCAATACCAAATGCACTAACTCGTTTACGCCAATTTAGATACCCTTCTCTGACCGATGAAAATTTTGGTTGATCTATTATATGTCTGAAAGTGGCACAAAAATAGGGATTACAGGATTCTGCAATTCCATTTAATAAATCTAGAGGCGGGTGAACATGTTCGCATTTTACTACGTGATTACCTACTCTATATCCCCCCCCGCAACTGAATCTTGTGGTTGGGCTTAAGACTCCTTCCTCTAGACCAATAAGAGCTTCTACCGGTTTAAACATAGAACCAGGCGGGTAGTACGCTTGTATGGGACGAATAAACATGGGTTTGTAAGGGTCATTAACTAATTTTTTGTAGTTCTCGCCTCTTAAGCGTCCAACCATCAAATTGGGGTCGTAAGCTGTACTGCTGATAAACGCTAGTATTTCTCCTGTCGAGGGTTCAATAGCAACAATACTGCCAATTTTATTTTTCATTAATTGTTCGCCCAATAGTTGTATGTCTCGATCTAACGATGAGATGAGGTGCTCGCCTGCAATTGCCAATGTATCATATTTTCCACGTGCAAAACTTCCTTGAGGACGGTTTAAAGCATCTACCATGATATTTTGTACGCCTCGTTGTCCTCTTAAATCTTTTTCATACGCCCGTTCTACACCGCTAATTCCAATATAATCACCTTGTCGATAAAAGCCGCCTGTTTGTTTAATTAGGTGGTCTGTTACTTCACCGATATACCCTAAAAATTGGGCGGCAATAGAATCTGGATAATAACGAACAGAACGATTTTGAACAAAAAAACCTTTAAATTCAAATAGCCTTTCTTGAAAAGAGGCGTAATCTCGAGCTGAAATTTGTTTTTCAAATGGGTATGCTTTGTATGGAGAATTTTTACGAGCTTTTTGTAATTTAATTAGAAACATTTGTTTAGTAATTCCTAGCGATTCACAAAACATATTCGTATCTAAATCTGCTACCTCATTGGGAATTACCATCACATCATATACAGGTTCATTTTGGACTAGTACTTTGCCTTTTCTGTCTAAAATAACTCCTCTTGATGGGTAGACAATAATTTTTCTTAAAACATTGTTATTTGCAGAAAAAATGTAGCGCTCATCAATTAACTGGATATAAAATAGTCTTGAAAGTAGTAAAAATGCAGAAAAAATAAAAATTCCCTGTATAGTATATTTTCGTACGAAGAAGTTATTCATCTCTTTTTACCCCAAAACATTAACTCTGTTAAACTCATTAATGTGACACTGAATAACGTGCTTAGTATAGCACGAGTGAAAACAAAGCCGATGTCAGTAAGTCTAAAAATTTCTATGAAAAATAGAATAAAATGATGAGCAAACGTAAGAACGGATGCGTAAACTAAAAACCATTGTGCCCCCATTGTTTTTATTCCAGGCTCAGGCTCATTTTCAAATTTATCTTGTTGAATTCCAATCTTAAGATAATAAATCCGAAATAAACCTAAGGAAACGCAAGCAGTAGTATGTAATCCTGGGGTGTTATAGAAAGTGTCGATGCTTATTCCCATTAAAAAACATAGCGTATATAATGCAATTTGTTGGATACGCATAGGTAACCTTAATATAAATAGGGGATAGATAAACGGCACTGCCAAATTATAATATCCGATATTTTTCAATAAAAATACCTGTACGATTATAAGTGTAACAAATCTTAGAATATTAGCTGTAGTTTGATTAATCATTTTTGAGATTAGATTCCAATGATTCTTGTTCTTTTTTCATCTTGTCTGTCACAATGTATACATATTCTAATGTCCCAAAATTGGTTGCTAAAAAAACATCTATATCCAAAAAACTACCCCCACCCTTAACCCCAAATCTAGTAATCTTCCCTATAGGAATACCAGAGGGAAATAAAGAAAAACCCGAAGTGACTATTTTATCTCCTGTTTTTATTTTGACATGACTCGGAATATCTTTAAGTACCGCTTTTCGAGAATCAATTTGATCGCCCCAAATTAAAGAACCAAAACTTTTATTTCTCTCTATCATTGCTGATATTCTTGTGTCTTTATGTAATAAAGATTGAACGATTGAGAATCTAGGAGAAACATTAACAACTATTCCAACTACACCCGACGGAGAGATGACCCCCATGCCTTTTTTTATCCCATCCACAAAACCTTTGTTAACAGTAATATAATTATTTTTTTGATGGATGGAATTATTGATTACTTGAGCAGATAAGTATAAATAACGTTGCTCATTAATCGGGGAGTAGACCCTATGTGTATCTAATCGAGTATTCAAAAAAGATGTTTGTAATTGGTTTCTTAACGCTGCATTTTCTGATGATAGACTATCATTCGTAGATTTTAAGGATAAATAATCTTCAACACTGTTGAGCCGATAATAGGCATCACCGACCAGCTCATTAGCCGAACTGATTGTTATCGACCTTTGATAGGTGTTGTTGATAACAAGTATCGATAATGCTATTGATTCAAATAAGAGAAACAATAAAAATGCGCTATACCTATTGATGAATATCAGTAAATTGCGCATTCCTTTAAATGTTTTTTAATTAAACTTGATATATTGTTACTGTATTATACTATTGCATCAAGAACTTAAAATTACCTATGTTTTTTAGGGCAATTCCTGTTCCCCTTACTACTGCACGTAAAGGATCTTCTGCGACATGAACAGGCAATTTAGTTTTAGTCGCAATTCGTTTATCTAAACCCCTTAAAAGGGCACCTCCGCCAGTTAGGTAAATGCCTGTTTGATAAATATCTGCGGATAATTCTGGAGGAGTTATTTCTAGGGTTTTTAATATGGCCTCTTCGATTTTTGATATTGATTTATCTAGACAATGTGCTATTTCTGTGTAGGAAACAGTAATCTGTTTCGGAACTCCAGTCATTAAATCTCTTCCTTGTACTGCATAATCTTTGGGAGGGTCTTGTAATTCAGGAAGAGCTGCTCCTACTTC
>CANJWF010000130.1 GCA_947478315.1 Sphingobacteriaceae bacterium
AGATGGAGCAGACTCAACTTGGGATGCGATAGATAAATTTGTTGTAGAGCAATTATCGGTAGCCAAACAAGCAGGTAAAAAAATTAGGTTAGTATCCTCTACAATAAACAGTCCATCCGCCAAGTCTGTTATTGCAGATTTTCTAGCTCAATATCCTAACTCGAAGCATATTACTGTAGATGCGTGCTCTTATACAGGTATTATTAAAGCCAATGAAAATAGCTTTGGTAAAGCTGTATTACCTCACTATCATTTCGAACATGCCGATGTCATAGTCAGTTTTGGGGCAGATTTTTTAGGCACTTGGATATCTCCTTCAGAGTTTACCAAGCAATATGTATCTAATCGAAATGACGCCTCGTTGAAAAACAAAAAAATGTCTCGTCATATTCAATTCGAGACCAATATGAGTTTAACTGGATCTAATGCAGATGTTAGAATACCCGTAAAACCGTCCGAAGAGGGTATAGTGTTAATAAAGCTCTACAATATTCTTACTGGTGCTTCTTTGTCGGGAGTTCAAAAATTAGAAAATAATCCTAAAGCTGAAAAATCCATAGTTTTGGTTGCCAAAGAGTTAGCAAATGCTAAGGGTCGTTCATTGGTCGTTTCAGGATCTAATGATGTTTCAGTTCAAATTTTAGTTAACGCCATTAATGCCCATTTAGGTAGCTACGGCACTACAATCAACTTAGATAATCCTTCTTTACAATACGCAGGCAACGATTTAGAATTCGTTGAATGTGTTAGTGAAATGAAAAGAGGAGAAGTGGGTGCTATTATATTTTGGGATGTCAATCCAGCTTACGATTTTATCAATACAGAAGAATTTAAAACGGCTTTATCTAAAGTTAAATTCTCTATCTCCCTATCAGATAGGGAAGATGAAACAGCTGAAATTTGTAAAGCAGTAGCACCTAAACATCATTACTCAGAAAGTTGGGGCGATGCAAATCCAATAGTAGGTTTATTTCAAATACAACAACCCACTATAAATCCTGTTTATAATACTCGAGCCGCAGAGTTAAGTATTTTAAAATGGTCGGGAAGTTTAGTAGAAGATTACTATCATTACGTTCGAACCAATTGGGAAAAAAATATACTCCCTATGGCATCTCTAACGTGGGAAGATATGTTGCAAAAAGGAGTAGTTAATTTTGGCGAAAAAGCAGCTACAACTCATCCTTTCGCATTAGATGTTAGTAATGTAGCACAAACTATAGTAGCTAGAAGTAATAAATTAGCCAATGGAGGCTTAGAATTGTCTCTTTATAAATCAGTCGCCTTAGGAGATGGAAAGTTGGCTAACAATCCATGGTTACAAGAACTGCCAGATCCTGTATCAAAAGTCACATGGGATAATTTTGTTGCAGTAGCACCTAAATATGCCGAACAACTTGAATTAGAAGAGTTCGACTTAGTAGAAATTAAATCAGCAGATAATCAAACTGTAACATTGCCAGTCTTGATACAACCAGGTCAGGCCTTAGGAACAGTGTCAATTGCGGTAGGTTATGGTCGAACTGCAGCAGGAAAAGTAGGAAATAACGTTGGTAAAAATGTTTATCCATTTGTTAACTATAGCAATGGCACTAATCAATATAACTCTAGTGTTACATTAACAAAAGCTGGAGGTTCCTATGAGTTAGCTTTAACTCAAACGCATCACTCCATAGAGGGTAGAAATATTATAAGAGAGGCTTCATTTGGAGAATATTTAAAAAATCCTCATGCAGGTAGTGGACACGGAGAAGGACATCATCAAGCCTATGACTTATGGAACGATTATAAAAAACCAGGTCATAATTGGGTAATGGCTATAGACCTAAATGCGTGTACAGGATGTGGTGCATGTGTGGTAGCCTGTAGTGCTGAAAATAATGTTCCTGTTGTGGGACGAGATGAGGTGCGTCGTCGTCGAGAAATGCATTGGATTCGCATCGATCGTTATTATAGTATAAATGACGAAGGTCAGTCTGTAACCAAAGAAGACGATATTAAGGATTTAACCAACTTGGATGACGTTTCGGTGGTTTATCAGCCGATGATGTGTCAACATTGCGATCATGCACCTTGTGAAACAGTTTGTCCTGTATTGGCAACCGTTCATTCATCCGATGGATTAAACCATATGGCTTATAATCGATGTTTCGGAACGCGTTATTGTGCCAATAACTGTCCATATAAAGTACGTCGTTTCAATTGGTTTAATTATTGGAATGATGAACGTTTCGATAATTATTTGAACAATGAATTTACTCAACTAGTACTTAATCCAGATGTATCTACTCGTTCGAGGGGTGTAATGGAAAAATGTTCTATGTGTATTCAACGCATACAAGCCGGAAAACTGCAAGCTAAGATAGAAAATAGACCACTTAAACAAAGTGATATTAAGTTAGCATGTCAGCAAACTTGTTCGGCAAATGCCATCATTTTTGGAGATGCGAATGATCCAGAATCTGAAGTTTCAAAATCTTTAAAAAGTGAAAGAACTTACTATGTGCTAGAAGAATTAAACGTTCAACCAGGCGTAGGTTATATGACAAAAGTGCGTAATCCACTAGAAGTTACGCATACTAATCATCACGCATAAACACTTATTGGGTCTGTAATTATATAATCAGATTTTATACAATATAACCAACAATCACAAAATATTGAATAATTAAACGTATGTCAGCACATAACGAATCAATACTAAGGGAACCGTTAATTACCGGTAAAGACATCACTTATAAAAAAATAACCGATGATGTTTTGGTGCCTGTTATGAATAAAGCCAGTAAATCTTGGTGGATAGGGTTCTCTATAGCCTTTACTTTTTTCTTAGTTTGGGTAGTTTCATTAAGTTATACTTTTTGGACAGGATTAGGTGCCTGGGGTTTGAATAAAACAGTAGGTTGGGCTTGGGATATCACCAATTTTGTTTGGTGGGTTGGTATTGGTCACGCTGGTACGTTAATTTCTGCTGTGTTATTGCTTTTTAGACAAAATTGGAGAAATTCTATCAATCGTTCGGCTGAAGCCATGACCATATTTGCGGTGGTTTGTGCCGCCACTTTTATTTTCGCTCACATGGGACGTCCTTGGTTGGCTTATTGGGCTTTTCCCTTGCCGAATCAGTTTGGATCGCTTTGGGTTAACTTTAACTCCCCTTTAGTTTGGGACGTTTTCGCTATCTCTACTTATTTTTCCGTTTCATTAGTGTTTTGGTACACAGGTTTATTGCCAGATATTGCAACTGTTAGAGATCGTTCGGAAGGACTAAGGCAAAAAATTTATTCTATTTTATCTTTTGGATGGACAGGTAGCGTTAAAACTTGGCAAAGATTTGAGACCGTTTCATTGATTTTGGCAGGAGTATCTACGCCATTAGTGCTCTCAGTACACACTATTGTATCTTTTGACTTTGCTACTTCGGTTATACCAGGTTGGCATACAACTATTTTTCCTCCTTATTTCGTTGCTGGAGCAATCTTTTCAGGTTTCGCAATGGTTCAGACTTTATTATTAGTAGCTCGTAAAGTGATGAATTTTGAGAATTACATTACGATGTTTCATATAGAAGCAATGAATAAAATTATCATTGTTACAGGTTCTATTGTAGGGGTAGCTTATCTTACCGAACTTTTTATGGCATGGTATTCAGGTGCAGAATATGAGCAATATGCTTTTTTAAATCGCGTTTCAGGTCCTTATTGGTGGGCTTACTGGTCTATGATGACTTGCAATGTAATATCTCCACAGTTATTTTGGTTTAGGAAAATTAGAACCAGTATAGCTTGGTCTTGGGGATTATCTATAGTCGTTAATATCGGCATGTGGTTTGAACGTTTTGTAATTATTGTAACCTCTTTACACCGAGATTATTTGCCATCCAGTTGGGCTATGTTTTATCCAACTTGGGTCGATGTCGGCATTTATTTAGGTTCTATAGGTTTGTTTTTTACGCTGTTTCTACTATTCTTGAGAGTCTTGCCCGCAGTGGCAATGGCAGAGGTTAAGTTGTTGGTGAAAACTTCCAGCGAACAATCTAAAGTTAAATTAATTCAAGAAGGTCATGTATCAGAAGAGTATGTTCAAGAAGTAACTTTTTCGGTACCATCGAAATAAATGTTAGACTCTCGTATCTAACAATCAAAATTTTAACGTCTAAATACCATGAGTAAAGTAAAATATATTTTAGGTTCGTTTGCCGACCCCGATGAAATGATGCACGGGATAGATAAGTTGCTGAAAAATAATATAGCAATCTATGACGTATACACCCCTATGCCTATACATGGCATAGAAGATAAACTATCGGTTAAGCGTTCAAGATTACCTATTGCTGCCTTTTGTTTTGGCATAACAGGTACTTTTCTTGCAATATCTATGTTATATTATATGTTGGTATACGATTGGCCGATGAATATTGGTGGTAAACCAGCATTCGCTATGCC
>CANJWF010000131.1 GCA_947478315.1 Sphingobacteriaceae bacterium
AACTTCACCCGCTGCTTCACGTAAACTTTTGCCCATTTCACACGAAACCAATGTAGATAAAGGCTCTTTATATATACGCAAGGCATCTCCTATCTGACGAACGATATCGCCCCTTTTAGGAGCAGGTATCTCACTCCAAGTTTTAAAAGATTGTTGTGCTTGAGAAACTACTTGATGGTAATCATTAACCGTTGCTAAACAAACATCAGCGATTGCTTTTCCATCGATAGGAGAATAACTGGTGATGATAGTCGGATAATCCGTTTTACCCCATAAAACACCTGTACTAAATGCCTGATTAATAGAAGACAACCCTAGCTTAATTAATACCTGTTCCAATCTCATAAAAGAAATTTAATTTAAAAAAACTTTATTAAAGGTAAAAAGTAAATTATCACACGCAGCTTACGACAGTTTTTCGTAGTAGAATTCCGTAAACACCTCAATCAAAGTTAAACTGTTTTTTTTACTAGTATGACTAAATATTAAAGACCGTTGTGATTTCTTTCATTTTTCACAACGGTCTTTAATTTAATAATGTATGTTTTTGCAATTGCTACCGAACTTTCGATATAACAACCTCAAAAAATTTACATAAATGCACAAAGTAGACTAATCGTTGCTCCTGCCACCTAAAAGTAACGATGCGTATTGCAACAACATAGCCAATGAACTCAATGCGGCAACAACATAGGTCATCGCTGCCCATTTTAAAGCATCTTTTGCTTGCATGTGCTCTTCTGTAGTTTGCATAACAGCTTGGTTGGTCTGTAGCCATGCTAAAGCTCGTTGACTAGCGTCGAACTCAACAGGGAGTGTAACAAAACTAAACACAGTTACTACTGCCAAAGCACCTACTCCGATAGCTAATATGAGCGGATTACCTGAAAAAGCTAAGAGCATAACACCTATAAACAATACGAATTGCAACAAATTAGAAGCGACACTGACCATAGGTACCATCGCGGAACGAAAACTTAACCAAGCGTATGCCTTGGCATGTTGTACTGCGTGACCACACTCATGTGAAGCTACTGCGGCAGCGGCCACACTTCTGCCGTGATATACGTCTGTGCTCAAGTTAATGGTTTTATTTTGAGGATTGTAATGATCTGTCAACTGTCCCTCTACGGATATTACCTGAACATCGTAAATTTCATGGTCTTGTAGCATTTTTTGTGCCACTTCAGCTCCACTTAACCCAGAATGAAGTGGCATTTCGGAATATTTTTTAAATCGATTACGAAAGCGTGTTTGAACAGCAAACCCAACGATGAGAATAACAATAAACAACAAATAATACATAAAATTTAACTTTTAAAACTGGTTATAAAATCGAATTAGATATGTAAGACAAATTCTGTACCAACTTAACAAACAAAATATTACATATCAACGCAATATAGTTGAAGGAGATGGGGTAAACAGCTGGTTTGGATTTATTATTCGTAAAATTTAATTTTCAATTAATAAAAGAATAGCTACCGAAAATCGGTAGCTATTCTTTTATTAATTAGATTAAACTGTCATAATGTCTTTTTCTTTGGCTTCTGATAACTTATCAACTTTTACAATATAACTGTCTGTTAGTTTTTGTACTTCAGCTTCTCCTATCTTAATTTCGTCTTCAGATATTCCGTCTGATTTTAATTTTTTAATTTTTTCGTTAGCCTCTTTCCTTATATTACGAATAATAACTCTTCCGTTTTCAGATTCTGATTTTAATTTTTTTACCAAATCTTTTCTACGTTCTTCGGTCAACGGAGGAATATTGAGGCGGATGATATTCCCATCATTCTGTGGATTTAGACCTAAATTCGATTCTTGAATAGCTTTCTCAATATTTGCCAATATATTTTTTTCCCAAGGTTGAATAATAAGCGTGCGGGCATCTGGAGTATTAATAGTACCTACTTGCGCAATAGGTGTCGGATTGCCATAATAGTCTACAAAAATCCCATCTAACATAGACGGCATCGCCTTACCAGCTCTAATTTTCGACAATTCATTATCGCAACGCTCTATCGCTTTATCCATATGCGACTGGGCTTCGTTTAACTGTTTTTTGATTAAATCATTCATATTAAAAATAATTAGCTGACTAATGTTCCTATCGTTTCTCCCTGTACAAGTCGTAATAAATTACCTGGTAAATTCATATCAAAAACAACTATTGGTAGTTTATTTTCTTCACACAGTGTAAATGCAGTCATATCCATCACATTAAGATTCTTATTATAAGCCTCTTTAAATGAAAGGGATTCGTATTTTTGAGCTTGTGGATTTTTTTCTGGATCTTCAGTATAAATACCATCTACTCGCGTCCCTTTAAGCACCACATCGGCTTGTATCTCTATCGCACGTAACGAGGCAGCAGTATCAGTGGTAAAATAAGGATTTCCTGTACCTGCCCCAAAAATGACAATTCTACGTTTCTCTAAATGTCGTATTGCTCGCCGACGAATAAAAGGTTCACATATCTGCTCCATTTTTATCGCAGTGAGTAAACGTGTTTTGATATTAATTTTTTCTAAAGCATCTTGCAGTGCCATAGAATTAATAACGGTAGCTAACATACCCATATAGTCGGCTTGAACCCTATCCATGCCTGATTTCTCTGCACTCAATCCTCGATAAATATTTCCACCCCCAATTACAATGGCAATCTCAACACCATAATCGTGTACAGATTTAATTTCACTAGCGTATTGTGCTACACGATTGATATCTATACCGTATTGCTTGTCGCCCATCAGTGCTTCGCCACTAAGTTTAAGCAGTATTCGTTTGTAATTCATTATTTCGAGAATTGTTAGGTATCTGGACAAAAGTAAAATATTAGCCTGAATAGTCAATAATATTTACAGGATTAACTAAACAGACAATTGTCTTAACTACGCAATAGAATTAATTCATCAATAAATTACAACCTCGTAACTCACTTTCATCAAACCTACCTAATACTTCGAAAGTATTATTAGGGTATAATTTTCCTAAATCTTGTGTGGCGATAAAAGAACAAGAATAAATATTGGCAAAATCTATCACATTGATTCCTCCTGTGCTATGATAGGGTAAATACGAAAATGGATCATTTAATTCTCGTATCAATATTCGCATCCATGAAGGCGTATAAAATAATCCATTACCATGGGAATATGCTTGTGATAAAAGCTCGGTCATCCCATACTCCGAATGAATATGCGATACTCCAAAAGCAGCCATTAACTGTTTATGTAGTTCATTCCTTACCAATTCTTTACGTTTTCCTTTCATACCCCCAGTTTCTATAATAATCAATTCAGGGTAACTTAATTTATATTTTTCTACAAAATCTAACAATGCAAAAGTTACGCCAAACAAAATCGTCTTTTGTTTATTCTCAGCACGTTTACATAGTATTTGAAAAAGCTCATCATGGTTATATAGATAAAAACCACTATCTGATTGCCGACTTTGTTTAATTAAACTGTTAACCATGTAGATTAACGAAGAACCCTCTCTTTCGAGATAAGAAGGTAATAAGCCTATGATGGCGTAATCATTGGGAGAACCATACAACTGTCGAAAGGAGGTTATAAAACTCTGTTCATAAACGGCAACATCGTGTACAAAATGCCTACTAGGGGTATACTGATTGGTAGTACCTGAACTCGTAAATATTTTTTGCACTGTTTTGCCTTTGCAAAGCACGCGATGAGTTTTAAAAAACTCTATTGGTAAAAAAGGTATTTGTTGTATAGTTTTAATTTGAGCTGGATTAATTTGAAGATGACTCAAATAGGTTTTATAAATATCGCAATGCTGAGATTGAAGTTTAAAAATAGCTAACGCAAGTTTATCAAAACCAGATGTAGATACTGAAAAAATAGCTAAGGGAGTTACGATAGGGGTTATTGGGATGTGTTCATTCATCTATTCCAAAAATTACATACTATTAGGTGAAACGAGTTTAAACCCCTTACCATGTACATTAAGTATCTCTACTCGCGGGTCTTCTTTAAGATATTTACGCAATTTGCTCAAAAACACATCCATACTTCTTCCATTAAAATAACTGTCATTATTCCAAATAGCAATTAATGCTTCTTGTCGAGTAAGCACTTCATTCTTTTTTAAACATAATAGCCGCAAAAGTTCTGCTTCTTTTGTTGACAATTTTTGTTCGACATCGTCATTCTTGATAGTCTGTGTTGAATAATCGAAATGATAAAGACCAATTGAGAAAGACAGAGGGATAGAAATTTCTTCCTCTGCTCTATTAACGCGTCGCATTAAAGCATCAATACGTAGTAAAATTTCATCAATACTAAAGGGTTTAGTGATATAATCATCTGCTCCAAGCCCAAATGCATGCGTTTTATCTTCTAGCATTGTTTTTGCTGTAACATAAATCATAGGAACATTCGGGGCAATTTGACGTATTTCTTTAC
>CANJWF010000132.1 GCA_947478315.1 Sphingobacteriaceae bacterium
AGATGCATAATTTTTATCACTATGGATGTTTGCTGCAACAACTGGAGTGGTTACTTCTTCTTTAGCACTCGTCTCTGTTGTAGCTGTAGGAGCTACCCCTTCTGCAATATTGCAAACAATGGCTCCAATAGCTAACACATCGCCCTCTTGTGCTAAAGTTTTTAATATACCCGCCTTTTCTGCGGTTAATTCAAAAGTTGCTTTATCGGATTCTAATTCGGCAATAACTTCATCCATTGTCACATATTCCCCATCTTTTTTTATCCATTGCGACAGGGTTACCTCTGAAATAGATTCTCCTACTGCGGGTATTTTTATTTCTAAACTCATGGTATTATCGTTCTATAAGGGTTATTACTTGTTAAATTAATTGTTTGCTTTTTTTAGTTACAACAGCATTAATGGCAAAGTAATTCAAATCAAAAGCATTCTCTACTAATTGTTGTTGTTGTTTGGCATGTTGTTTGGCATAACCCGTTGCGGTACTACTGCTAGCAACACGAGAAACAACTTCGAACTGAATCGCTGATTTTCGATATTCTCGACACATAAAAGGCCACGCTCCCATGTTTTCTGGTTCTTCTTGCACCCACACGAATTCAGTAGCATTATTATATTTTTCAGCTATTTTTTGTAGTTGTTTTTCTGGCTTCGGATAAATCTGTTCTACTCTTACTAAGGCTACATCTTTACGATTTTCTTTTTGTTGTTTGTCCAACAAGTCGTAATAAACTTTACCAGAACAGAACAATACGCGTTTTACATTCTTAGCATTTACCGTTTGGTCGTCTATTACCTCTTGGAATTTCCCTTTGGTAAATTCGTCTATGCCACTAACACAAGCAGGATGTCTTAATAAGCTTTTAGGAGTAAAAATGACCAATGGTTTTCTAAAATCACGTTTCATCTGCCTGCGCAGTATATGAAACAAACTTGCAGGTGTACTGCAATTAGCTACTTGGATGTTATCATCTGCACAAAGTTCTAAGAAGCGTTCGATACGTGCTGACGAATGTTCTGGTCCTTGCCCTTCATAACCATGTGGTAAATACATTACTAATCCATTAGAACGTAACCATTTAGTTTCTGCACTAGCAATAAATTGGTCGATGATAATTTGAGCACCATTGGCAAAGTCACCAAATTGAGCTTCCCAAATAGTTAATGCGTACGGATTGGCTAAGGCATAACCATATTCAAAGCCTAACACACCGTATTCGGATAGATGAGAATTGTAAATAGTTAATGGTACATTTTCACCTATTTGTTTAAGTGGTATGTATTCTTCTTCCGAATCTTCTAAGGTAATAACGGCATGACGATGAGAAAAAGTTCCCCTTTTTACATCTTCTCCACTAATACGAACACTATAACCTTCGTCTAATAAAGTTCCGTATGCTAATTGTTCAGCTACAGCCCAGTCGAAAGTTTTAGTTTCTTGCACCATTTTAAGCCGCTCTTCAAATAATTTTTCTGTTTTCTTGAAAAATTTTTGTTCCTTGGGTAATTGGGTTATTTTTTTTCCGATGTCTAACAATTTTTTTTCTGACACACTGGAGTCGATGCTAGTGTCAAAATCATTCGATTTTGCAAACCTGAATTTATCCCAAGCTCCCGAAAACACAGGTTTTAGTTCACCATGTCCTTCTTGTTTTACTTCATTTAAGCGGTCTTGTAAGGTTTCACGGAATTTTTGCTCCATTTCCTTAGCTAAGTTCGCATCTACGTTACCTTGTGCCAATAGTTGTTGATTATAGATTTCTCTCGGATTGGGATGCTTTTCTATGGCTTTGTAAAGTAATGGTTGAGTAAACTTAGGTTCGTCTGCTTCATTATGTCCGTAACGGCGATAGCATAGAATGTCTATAAATACATCGCTACGATATTTTTGACGATACTCCATCGCCATATTGATAGCATAAACTACCGCTTCTACATCGTCTCCGTTTACATGAAACACAGGCGATAGAATCACTTTTGCTAAATCGGTACAGTACGTTGAAGAACGGGCATCTTTAAAATTAGTAGTAAAGCCAACTTGGTTGTTTACTACTAAATGTACGGTACCACCTGTTTTGTACCCGTCTAGTTTAGCCATTTGTAACACTTCGTAGAGAATACCTTGTCCGGCTATAGAGGCATCTCCATGTATTAAAATGGGTGCTATTTGACTGTAATCTCCATTGTATTTGAAATCTATTTTAGAGCGAACAATGCCTTCTACAACAGGGTCTACCGCTTCTAAATGTGATGGATTGGGGCAAAGACTCAAATGAATTTTTTCGCCTTTATCGGTAACTACATCAGTAGAGTAACCCATGTGGTACTTAACGTCGCCACTAAATGGAGATTCAGGGTCGTAGGCTTTACCTTCAAATTCTGCAAATATTTGTTTATATGTTTTTTGCATGGTATTAGCCAACACGTTTAAACGACCACGATGTGCCATACCTATGATAAATTCTTTAATGCCTAAATCAGCACCTTTTTCAATGACAGAATCTAATGCGGGAATGAGTGCCTCCCCTCCTTCTAGAGAGAAACGTTTTTGTCCCAAAAATTTAGTGCCTAAAAAACTTTCAAATACGACAGCTTCGTTTAATTTTTGAAGAATACGTTTTTTCTTATCTATAGAAAACTGAGGCGTGTTACGCTCTTTTTCCATTCGTTGCTCAAGCCATTTTATCTTTTCTGGATTTCGAATATATTTATACTCTGCACCGATAGACTGGCAATAGGTTTGCTCTAATAAATCTACAATATCACGCAATTTCGCTGGTCCTAATCCTACCTCTACACCTGCATTGAAAACGGTATCTAAATCAACTTCGGTGAAACCAAAGGTTTCTAATTCTTTACCCGGAAAATATTTCCTCCGCTCGCGAACGGGGTTGGTTTTGGTAAACAAATGACCACGAGTACGGTATCCATGAATCATATTCAAGGCTTTTACTTCTTTGAGGAAGTGTTCAGGCGTTTCTCCATTTGAAAAATCTCCATCAGCAGTTTTTGCTAAGTCGAATCCTTCAAAAAATTTTTGCCAACTGTAATCTACCGAATTAGGGTCTTGTTTGTAGGCTTGATACAACGAATCTATGTAAGAAGTATCAGCATTGTTGAGGTACGATAATCTGTCCATTGGGATTTAGTAAGAAATAAGTCCCAAACTTAAGTCTGGGATTGCAAAAATAAAAGATTATTAAAACGAGTTAAATTATTTTGTAAATAAAATCTGACACGGCAATTAAAGCCTCCAATTTTATAATATTTTCTTTAGGGTAAAATAAAAATAAGCATAACCTAAGCTTGATAGTAAATATATAACTGCAATGGCAGACAAGAGATGATTTCCTAAGCCTTCTACTTTGGCTAATAAAACAATTAAAAATGACAAATTTTCAATGACAAGTCTCGCTTGAACGGCTGTATAAACTATTATAGGGTCGGTACTGTTGCCCATTCGCCATAATAAAATATTGGTTCCGATGAGCTCTATACCCAATAAATGAGCCGTTAGGTATGTACCATTTCCACTAGAAATATTTGCTAATTGTAGCAGCAAAGCCGGGCTAATGAGCAATACAGTACCAAAAAAAAAGCCTATAAAAGCATTAAGTTTAAAAAAAGATTTTAACGTCATGTTAGTAATATTTAAGTTATTTTACAGGTTAAATTTCAATAATTTATTCCATTGGTTAAGATTTAAATTTAAGCCTTCTAATTGATGTTGTGCTTGCAGATAGAAAGATTCACGTTCCTTCATTTTATTTTCAATAAAGGTAATCAACTCTTCTTTGTTTTTGCCTTGTGTTAATGGACGTTCGGTCTCAGATTGTAAAATGCGGTCTGCGAGTACTGAAATGGGTAAATGAAGATAAATGGTAATCCCATTTTTATTCATCCATGCCATGTTGTCGAAAAAACAAGGTGTTCCTCCTCCGCATGAAATAACAGCCTTTGTAGGAAAGTTAGCTTGTTGTAAAATTTGTTTTTCTACTAATCTAAAAGCTGTTTCTCCATTTTCTTTAAAATATTCCGAAATGGTTTGCCCGATAGTTTGTTCAATGAGATGGTCTAAATCAACAAAGACATATCCGATATGTTGTGCTAATCGACTCCCCCAATAGGTTTTTCCGCATCCCATAAATCCGATCAGAAAAATATGGGCATGGGCAGATGTATAGGTTTGGGGATTATGATTTGTCATTTTTGACAACTTAATGATTGATTTTTGGATTAAAAAGCACTAAAATTATGGGCCATGTAGTGTTTCAAATTGTATTTTTTTGTGGTGTCTAATGCTCGTTGAAGGCAAATAAATTTCTTCTCTGTGTTTTTTTTAAAATACTCTACTGTGTCGGCTTCAATGGTAACATCTAAGCAAATTAAGGTTTCTTTTATTCCATCTGTGGCTAAAA
>CANJWF010000133.1 GCA_947478315.1 Sphingobacteriaceae bacterium
CACCTCATTCTATATTCTATCTATTATATTTGTTTACATTTTGTGAAAAATGGAATAGGTCACTCTTGTTTTGTTCAATCTTTTAAGCTTCTTATGAATTCAATTTCCGAAAAACAAGTGTTGGATGCTTTAAGTCATGTTGAAGAACCAGATTTAAAAAAAGATTTGGTTACACTCAATATGATTCAAAATATTGTTATTGATAACAATTCAATTAGTTTTTCTGTAATCTTGACTACTCCTGCATGTCCTTTAAAGGACATGATAGAACAGGCGTGTCGTAATGCAATTGCCCATTTTATTGATAAAAGCGTGCAGGTGCATATTCAAATGACCGCAAAAGTTACAGGAAAGCCGTCTGATAGTTTACAGCATATTAAAAATATTGTTTTAGTTTCTTCAGGTAAAGGAGGTGTAGGAAAATCTACAGTATCCGTTAATTTAGCCTTAGCATTGGCACAAAGTGGTGCTCAAGTAGGATTAATAGATGCGGATATTTATGGACCTTCTATTCCTACGATGTTAGATCTTTTGGAGGCACGCCCTCAGTCGGTAACTCTTGCCGATGGTAAACACAGGATAGTTCCTATTGAAAAATATGGCATTAAAATTTTATCATTAGGTTTTTTTGCTTCTCCAAGTCAACCTGTTCCTTGGAGAGGACCTATGGCATCTACCGCCATCAAGCAACTTTTTAACGATGCAGAATGGGGCGAATTAGATTACCTAATCGTTGATTTACCTCCTGGAACGGGGGATATTCACATTACAGTTACTCAGAGTTTTACTATCGCAGGTGCAGTGATAGTTACTACACCTCAAAAAGTAGCTTTAGCGGATGCTCGTAAAGGTTTGGGAATGTTTCAGATGCCGTCTATTAATGTGCCTATTTTAGGTGTTGTGGAGAACATGTCTTATTTTACCCCCGACGAATTACCGAATAAAAAATATTACCTGTTTGGTAAAGATGGAGGAAGGCAATTGAGCGAAGAGTTTGGTGTGCCGTTTTTAGGAGAGATACCTTTAAATCCACAAATTGGAGTGTCTGGGGATGTAGGTAAACCGATTGCTTTAGAGCAATCCAATATTTTGATGGCTGCTTTTCAGCAAATAGCTCAACATGTGGCACAACAGTTGTCCATACAAAATGCAGTAAGTGTTTAATGTATGCAAAATTGACACGAGATGGTGTATCTTACTGTAAGGTTTAGCACCTCAATAAATTATTAAGTACGTTTATGGAAGAATTTATAAAGAACATCTATCAAAATGTGGAAATAGCATTGGATACCGTACGACCTTATTTAAAAGCCGATGGAGGAGATGTAGAGATAGATTCCATTACGGATGATTATGTTTTGAAATTACGTTTAATAGGTGCTTGTGAATCTTGCCCTATGAGTTTTATGACTATGAAAGCTGGGATAGAACAAGCTATTAAGAAAGCGGTACCTGAAATTACATCAGTAGAGGCTATTAATTTGGTAAATCAAAATTCTCAGTGATGTTATTGAAGAGTTGGCTGTGGTGTATTTTTTTCTTGCCTATGTTGGGCATTGCGCAAATGTCTAATTCTAGCCCTGTTTTAGTGCAGTTTAGTGGTATGGTATTTGATACCGATGGTGATGGTACTTTACCTTATACTACATTTACGAATTTGTCTTATCAGAACAGGGTGGCTATTGCCAATTATAAGGGTTATTTTTCTTTTGTAGTGAGGGAGGGCGACACACTTGAAGTATCGTGTATCGGTTATTATACTCGTAAGGTTATTATTCCACATAATTTATCTGAACAAAAATATACATTGATGCTGAAGCTAAAGCCCGAGATTAAGTTGTTAAAAGAGGTGAAAGTGTTTCCTTGGTCTAGTGTTGAAGAGTTTAATAAAGAGTTTTTAACTATGAAAGTTGCGGATGATGATTGGGTGTTAGCTAAAAAAAATATTGAAAATCAGCAGTTAGATTTTATGTTACAAAATTTACCTAGAGATGGTCAAGAGCAAATGGGTTATTATTTTCAAAATCAGCACTACAGCCAGCTTTATAAAGCGGCTGCGCCTTCTAATCCTTTGTTAAATCCCTTTGCATGGGGCGCATTTTTAAATAAAATTGTTCAAGGAGATAAGAGTCGAAAAAAATATTAATACTTGTTTTTTGTATATGTTTAATGCGCGTGATTTCTTATTTATTCCTCTGAACGATTTAATTTTTGATTAAAATAATTCATAATTCATAATTCATAATTCATAATTCATAATTCATAATTTCTATGTACTCATTTTTTTTAAAAGCCCATTCTGGACTACGTTATTTAGTTTTAGCGCTTATTGTGATAGCGTTATTTAGTGCCATAATAGCAGTTTTTCGGAAAAAAACATTTTCTCCTTTACACAAAAAAATTGCTTTATTTTCACTCATTACTAGTCATATTCAATTATTGTTAGGTTTGGGATTGTATTTTTTGAGTCCGTTGGTGGCTTTGGCTCAAATGTCGAGTACGATGAAAACACCTACTTTGCGATATTGGACGGTAGAACACGCTTTTATGATGGTAATCGCTATTGTTTTGGTTACCGTTGGTTATAGTCGTGCCAAAAAAGGTGTCACTGATGTTGCCAAACATAAGGCAGTTATTTTGTTTTTCGGACTAGCTTTATTGCTTATAGTCGTGGCTATTTTGCTAAGTACAAGAGGATTGTTGTAGAGGCTATATGAAGTTCCCGAAGGGAATTACGGTCGATTTCTCGGTGTTTTTCTGATTTATGGCGTAAAGTTTTCGACTCATTCATAGCGTTGCCAAAGCCATGAATGAGTCGAAAACGGTTTTAATCTTTTATTCATACAAATGATACAACGTATTCAATCTTTATGGTTTTCAATGGCCGCTTTGTTATTAGGAGCATTGTATTTTTTACCGTTGGTAAGTGCTACCATTGCTTCATCTTCTGTTCGAGTGGTCATGAAAGCGGGAAATGTTTCGGAATCGTCGGATAATCAATTGTTGCACCACTATTCATTTTGGTGGATTAATGCGGCGCTGATGGTGGTTATTCTGTTTGTGCTTGTGCTTATTTTTTTATACGCTAACCGAAAATTGCAAATACAGTTAGCGTACGTGGCTATACTGCTAACGCTGTTATTGTGTTTTATTTTTAGTCAAGCAATACGCCATGTGTTTAAAATGATAGATTTAACGAGTGCCAATTATCATTTTGCCGTATTGTTACCTTCTTTCGCAGTATTTTTCTTGATATTAGCCATCAAGGCGATAAAAAAAGACGAAAAATTGATTCAAATGGCGGACAGAATGCGGTAATAATTTTTGATAAATAAGGAAAGGGGATAGTTTTTACTCATAGTTAAGCAGAATAAATATTCAGTTATAGTTACCGTTATATGAAACAACTCATCTTCTTGTTCTTTTTCATGAGTTTGGCAGGGCTAACATCTGCCCAATACTACAAAAACAATACAGTTGCGGGCACGCCTCCTACGCTAGGCAACTGGTCAGATGCCTATAATACCCAAAGTGCTACGTTGGTGCCAGCAAAAGCCCCTTACAGTGCCATAGTCGATGTAAATGGCAATATCTATTTTAGTGATGACCAAGGTCTCATCAAAAAAGTGGATAAAGCTACGGGAGCCATTACTCGTGTGGCAGGTGGGGGTACTTTTTCGGGCACTTTAGCAAATGGGCAATTAGCCACTAACACACTCTTGGTCGCCATTCGGCAATTGGCGTTTGATGCAAATGGAGATATTGTGTTTGCTGAACAAACGTCTAATGCGGGTTTTGGCTTTCTTCGTAAACTTAATTTGACCACGAACCGTCTTGAAACTGTTATAGGCGGAGGTTCAGATCCCTTTGGCACGTTAAGTAATACGGTTAAATTGAATTCGGTTTATGGAGTAGCGGTAAATACATTTACCAACAATATATATTTTTCTGAGCATGGTGCACATGTTGTACGTGTTTATAATCCAACGACGGGATCGGTAACCGTTGTTGCAGGGGTTGTTAATGATTTAGAAGGATATAATATTTCGCAAGAAAATGTAACAGCAACTACCATTAAGCTAGATACTCCTAAGGGATTAGCTATTGATGCTTTAGGAAATATTTATGTGGCAGACGATGGGCAAGACAATATTCGCAAAATTGATACGAATGGGCTCATTACTAAAATAGCAGGGAATGCTCTAAGTGGCTATAGTGCAAGTGATGAAGGTAATTTGGCGAATAATGCTCAATTGCAAGATCCATTTGGGGTTGCCGTAGATAAATATGGTAATGTTTTTATTCCAGATAAAGGCAATTCTTTAATTAGAAAAATTGATACCCAGGGTAAAATTTGGACCATTGCAGGGTTGGTGCAAAATGGAGCAATTACATCGG
>CANJWF010000134.1 GCA_947478315.1 Sphingobacteriaceae bacterium
CTGTACCCGCATGATTTGCATTGGTAACGTTGACGGGATTTGACTATACCATCTTTTATCTGCTTGTCAAGTTTACATTTAGGACAATTCATAGCTACTTTTGAAAGCTAAAATATGAAATCTATATTACATTAACAATGCCAAATATTACAAAGATTTATTCACAGAAAATGGAGTGCAGAAAACCCAACTATTTATTGCAACACATTCTGAACACGTTTTATCTGACTCATTAAATCATAAAGATAAAAATCTTGTTATTGTGCTTACTGAAAATAGTGGAGTTATTCAATCAAAACGAATTGATGCCCCATCTGTTTTGCCAAGTATTACAAGTGCAGAAACAAATTATTTAGCTTTTGATATTGTATCAAACGATTACCACATTGAGCTATATGGTTGGTTACAAAACAAAGAATCAAAAAATACCATAAAATCTTGTGATGATTTTATTAGGAATAACGCATTGTATGATTCTGCAATCCACAGCAAACCATCATCGTTTAGTAGAACAAACTACGACACTTTAAGTACGTACATAAGAAATGCAATTGACCATCCTGACCCAAGTAAAACTTATACGGAAATGGAATTAAGGACATCTATTGAATTACTAATAAAACTTTGCCAATAAAAACCACCAACAGCAGTTTGGCAAAATGGTGGGTTCAGTGCTAAATTCAACAGCAGTTCTTCGACTGAACTTTTGTTCAAAACTGAACATTTGTGCTTCGATTTCCGCTACTTCGCCAAGCCTCCCGTTACCTGCAAGCAAACTAAAACGATAACAACTTACAAATGGTAAATATTGACGACTACAAAATGAGATTGTAAATCTTGAAAATGACGATAAAAAACGCATTTTTATACAAAAATGACAGACAAAATGTCAACCCTTCGCAGCATTAAAAGAGCTGCAAGCCGACAACATAAGCCAACGCTTTTGCAGCACATTGAATGCTGCCCAACCACATCCAAGCTCACCCACTACCCTAGCAGACAAGGAACAACTTGATGGCACTTTATACGTTAACCCAATAATGCGAATGGTGGGTTCAAATTCTATAAAAAGGGCAGAGGGGTAATAAAGTTCTTAGCGGTATCTAAAAAGAGCGGTCATTGCGGACTTGCTCCGCAATCTAATAGATTCTGAATCAAGTTTAGGATGACCGATTACAGCTTTTTAGACGACCTATTTGCTGAAATTTCCATCAGGAGCTTAGTTGAGGTTTATTTATCTTATAACTCCCAAGACCGAACTAGAGAGGTCGAAAAAAGGACTCTTTTGTGTTCATTTCTCAAAATTATATCCCGAAAATTCAGAAAAATGAATACATAATAATATTATTGCAATGTTTTCTAATTATTTATTTTCAACTTAGCAAATACCTAACGGGCGTTTATTTTCTGATTACATCGTCTAATTCAACGGATTTATTCCATTATTCATTTAACAATCAAATCATATTCTAATGAATAGGAACATTAAAAAAGTAGCAGTATTGGGTTCTGGAGTAATGGGATCTCGTATTGCGTGTCATTTTGCCAATATTGGTATAGAAGTGTTGCTGTTAGATATTTTACCTATGGAGTTAAGCCCTGAGGAAACATCTAAAGGTTTAACCCTCAATGCCTCTTCGGTGCGAAATCGAATAGTAAATAAGGCATTAGAGACAACATTAAAAACGAATCCTGCACCTCTTTACAGTAAAAAAAATGTCAATCGAATACAGACGGGCAATTTTGAAGACAATATGAAAGATATTGCTTCCTGTGACTGGATTATAGAAGCCGTTGTTGAAAATTTAGCAATTAAACAACGTGTTTTTGAACAAGTTGAGCAGTATAGAACATCAGGAACTTTAATAACTTCCAATACATCAGGGATACCCATATCCATGATGCTAGAAGGTCGTAGTGAAGATTTTAAAGCACACTTTTGCGGAACACATTTTTTTAATCCACCACGTTATTTACGACTGTTAGAAATTATTCCAAGTTCGTTTACCAAGTCAGAAGTGATTTCTTTTTTAACGCACTATGGTGAGTTGATGTTGGGTAAAACAGTTGTTTTATGTAAGGATACACCAGCCTTTATCGCCAATCGTATAGGTGTTTATTCGATAATGTCATTACTTCATTTAGTTCAAAAAATGGATTTGACAGTATCTGAAGTTGATAAGTATACAGGTATTGCATTAGGGCGTCCGAAGTCTGCTACCTTTAGAACTACCGATGTCGTAGGCTTAGATACGATGATTAAAGTTGCCAAAGGCTTGTATGATAATTGTCCTAATGACGAATCGAGACAGTTGTTTCAATTACCAGATTATGTAGCGAAAATGGAAGCTAATAATTGGTTGGGCGATAAAACCAAGCAGGGCTTTTATAAAAAGATAAAAAAAGGCGATGGTTCAACTGAAATTTTAGTGTTGAATCTCAAAACGTTAGATTATGAACCTCAGCAAAAAATTAAATCTGCCACTTTAGATGCTTTAAAACCAGTAGAGGATTTACGTGAACGGATGAGAATGTATGCCAAAGGAACAGATAAAGCAGGCGAATTTTTTCGTCAATCATTTTATGGATTATTTCAGTATGTATCGTTTCGGATACCAGAAATATCGGATGATTTGTATCGCATAGACGATGCCTTGCGTGCTGGCTTTGGTTGGGAATTAGGACCGTTTGAAGTTTGGGATGCATTAGGTGTTTCCGAAACGGTTCAGGCGATGAAAGCAGCAGGCTATCAAGTGGCAGATTGGGTCGATGCGATGTTAGCGTCAGGCACCCTTTCTTTTTACAAAGTTGAACAAAGTCAGCCAGTCTATTATGATACTCGTTCTCAATCACTTCAAAATGTACCTAGTATAGCTCAACTGATTGTGTTAAATAATGTTCGGGCTAATAAAACAGTATGGAAAAATGCAGGAACATCTTTGATTGATATAGGTGATGGGATTGTTAATTTAGAATTTCATACGAAAATGAATACCATTGGTGCAGAAGTTATTCAAGGTATTCACAAGGCAATAGACATGGCAGAAAAAGATTTTAGAGGCTTGGTTATCGGGAACGATGGGGCAAATTTTTCTGCAGGAGCAAATGTTGGTATGATATTTATGATGGCCGTAGAGCAGGAGTGGGATGAGGTAAATTTTGCTATTAAAACCTTTCAAAATGCGATGATGCGTGTTCGTTATTCCTCAATTCCTGTTGTGGCAGCACCTCATAACCTTGCTTTAGGAGGAGGTTGTGAGCTTTGTTTGCACGCCGATTACGTACAATTATATGCAGAAACCTATATGGGTTTAGTTGAATTTGGAGTAGGTTTAATACCAGGAGGCGGCGGAAGTAAAGAATTTGCCTTAAGGGCATCTGATGAGTTTCGAGAGGGACAAATAGACCAAAATATAGTAAAGGATAGATTTTTAACAATAGGTATGGCAAAGGTTTCTACCTCCGCAGAGGAAGCCGCCGATTTGGGATATTTGTTGAAAAGTAAGTATGGTATTTCGATGAACCGTAGTCGATTAATAGCCGATGCGAAATCTAGTGCGATAGTTCTTGCAGATGCTGGATATACTAAACCAATCCCAAGAAAAGACATTAAAGTATTAGGTAAAAGTGGCTTGGGTATGATTTACGCAGGGGCTTATTCTATGTATGCTGGTAAATATATTTCGGAACATGACAAGAAAATATCAGAGAAATTAGGTTATGTTCTTTGTGGAGGAGATTTATCTGCTCCTTCACTTGTGTCAGAGCAATATTTATTGGATTTAGAACGTGAAGCATTTTTGTCGCTTTGTGGAGAGCGTAAAACATTAGAGCGCATTCAAAGTATTTTAACAAAGGGAAAACCTTTAAGAAACTAAGTTTTAATATTATTAAATATTTTAATTATGCAAGAAGCATATATAATAGCAGGTTATAGAACTGCGGTGGGCAAAGCTCCTAAAGGCGTTTTTCGTTTCACTCGTCCCGACGATTTGGCTGTTGTCGTTATTAGGCACCTAGTTGCACAGTTTCCTCAATTAGCTAAAGAGCAAATTAATGATGTGATAGTAGGTAATGCCACACCTGAAGCAGAACAAGGATTGAATATAGCACGAATGATTGCCTTAATGGGATTGGATACTGATAAAGTGCCAGGTGTAACCATGAATCGCTACTGTGCTTCAGGATTAGAAACCATTGCCACTGCTGTAGCTAAGATACGTTGTGGTATGGCCGATTGCATTATTGCAGGAGGGGTTGAAAGTATGTCTTCTATTCCTTTTGGAGGATGGAAAATTGTACCCAATGTAATAGTTGCGCAGAAAAATCCAGATTGGTATTGGGGCATGGGTTTAACAGCCGAAGCGGTAGCAAATGATTATCA
>CANJWF010000135.1 GCA_947478315.1 Sphingobacteriaceae bacterium
ATTTAATGCGTTTAAACTGTTTCGCGACAATTTGAATTGCACCCTGATTTCCTCATTGTGGAGGTAAGATACTTTGTTTTGTAACTACCAAAATGGGGGTATGTGTGCGATGCCTCACCGCATCAACGGTGGTACCGTAAATAATATCTTTAATAGTTCTATGGCCATGTGCTGCCATTACCAACAAATCTAATTTGTTTTTTTCGGCCATCTCTGCTAATACGATAGCCGCTTTGCCATAGCCGATAATGGTTTCAACAGCATATTCCATCGTTTTTATTTGTGCTTGATAGGCTGCTATATTGGCGGTGTCGGTTTGGGTTTCTAAATCGAAAATTTGGCTACCATAATAAGTGGCACCAGCCGTTTCAACGATGTGTATGAGGTAATAATTGGCTTGTTTACCTCCTTGTGCCAAAGCGTGCTGAATCGCCAAGGTATCGTTGGCTGAAAAATCGACTGCAATACCTATCCGTTGGTAACCAGCAAAAGTGGCTACCGACTGCAAATTGCCGAGTTTTACTAGTGGTTGACTTCGTTGGCTACGCAGGGGTTTGAGCAATACATATAAGAGCAATAAAGCCATACCAGCTACCAAAGGAATAATGAAACCGTAGAGTAAGGCAGGATGGAGCAGTTTACTCCATGCGCTCAACTCCTGAAACACCAAGCGCACGTTCAGTGCAATAATAATGATGGCACTTGCCCACGCCAATATTTTAATCCATGTTGTAATCGCAAATTGTTTCATCTGCTTACGATTAGACGTAAAATGAATGAGCGGAATGATGGCAAAACCCAATTGTAAACTTAACACCACTTGACTTAATACCAATAGTTTATTTAAATCGTGTTCTCCAAAATAAACGATGGTAATTACTGCGGGAATAATGGCCAATAAACGAGTTATCAAACGCCTTAACCAGGGTTGAATACGCAAATTCAAATGCCCTTCCATTACAATTTGTCCTGCCAAAGTGCCTGTTATGGTAGAACTTTGACCAGAGGCAATCAACGCAATGGCAAATAGGGTAGGAGCTGCTAAGCCAAAAATGCGACTTAGCAATTGGTGGGCATCTTGAATTTCGGCTACTTGAAAATAACCATTTTTAAAAAATGCGGTTGCTGCTAAAATGAGGATGGCAGCGTTGACAAAAAAAGCCAAATTGAGGGCTACCGCCGTGTCAATAAAATTATATTTCAGCGCTTCTCGTATGCCTTGTGGTGTTTGGGTAATCTTACGTGTTTGCACCAACGACGAGTGTAAATAGAGATTATGAGGCATAACCGTTGCACCAATAATGCCGATAGCAATATACAAAGCGTTGCCCGATAGAGAAGAAGGTATCAATCCCTTGCCTACCTCTATCAGTTGGGGATGTGCAATGAACATTTCTGCCAAAAAAGAAACACCTACAATAAACACCATCGATACGATGAATGCCTCTAAGGTGCGGATGCCTTTGTGTAATAGAAAAAGCAGTAAAACGGTATCGGCAATGGTAATGAATACACCCCAAAGTAACGGCACATCAAATAACAATTGTAAACCAATAGCCATACCTACCACTTCTGCCAAATCGCAAGCTACAATAGCAATTTGTGCTAATCCGTATAAACAAAAGTTAACGAAGGGTGGATAAGCCAATCGAGAGGCTTGTGCCAAATCCATTCCTTTTACAATGCCTAATCGAGCACTGAGCGATTGTAATAACAAAGCCATCAAATTAGACATCAGCAACACCCATATCAGCGAATAGCCAAAGCCACTTCCCCCAGCTATATCGGTAGCCCAATTGCCAGGATCCATGTAACCTACGCTAATTAAATAAGCTGGACCAATATAGGATAAGAGTTTACGCCAAGGAGAGCGATTTTGCGTGTTTATAGAACTATGTACTTCACTTAAAGATGCTTTGTGGTCAGATGGCATAGCTATTTAAAAATAATAATTGAAAATAATTTTCAAACTTAGACTAATCTAAGTTAATTTTTAGTCATAATATCAAAAAATAAAACCGCCATGCAGGGTATCCACAAAAAGGGGCATGAAAAAAGTTGGCGGTTCCATCTGCCCATTAAAGAACAACTTGCGAAGCTCATGCATGAGTGCCAAAAAAAATAAACACGAACGAATAATTATTTTCAGATGAAATCGACACAAAATACTAGAATAACTTATTTCATGTTATATAAAAATTTTAATATTGACTTATTTTTAGAATTAAATTCTTAAAATTGATTACTTAATACGTAAAAAATCACCTAACTATCTGAAATATTTTACCATTCAAACCATTTCCGACACTCCTTACTTTATAAAAAAATGGCAACAGCATTAGACAAAACCGATTACAGCATTCTCAAATTTTTACAAGAAGACGGCAGAATTACCAATTTAGATTTATCAAAAAAGATAGACCTATCGCCAGCCCCTACATTAGAACGGGTTAAAAAATTAGAAAACAAAGGATACATTAAAAGCTATCATGCCTTGGTTGATGAGGAACGTTTAGGCATTGGCATCAAAACATTTATACAGGTTCGTTTAGATTTTCATCAGAATGATAGCATTCAAAATTTTATTGATGAAGTGAATAAAATTAAAGAAATTACCGAATGCCATCACGTAAGCGGTCAATGCGACTTTTTACTCAAAGTATATGTTCAAGACATTAAAGCCTATCAACAGCTATTGATGAATAAAATTAGTAAAATACGAGGCATTAAAAATTTAGAAACGATGATGATTATGTCGAGTAATAAAAAAGATATGGTAGTGCCTCTCGGTTATTGATACCAACCAATTGGGAACAACTTTCATAAAGTTTAAAACGCTGAAAAAACCTTTCTAAAGTTGCCAATCTATGGTTGGCAAACCCACACTTTCTAAATACGCATTGGTTTTAGAAAAATGTTTACATCCAAAAAAACCATGGTAGGCCGAAAAAGGAGAGGGGTGGGCAGCCTTTAACACCAAATGTTTCTGCTCGTCAATGAGTGATGCTTTGGCTTGAGCAAAGCGTCCCCACAACAAAAAAACAAGGTGTTCGCGCCGAGCCGACAGCGTTGCGATGACCGCATCGGTAAATGGTTCCCAACCTTTTTGTTGGTGCGAACCCGCTTCATTTGCGCGTACGGTAAGTGTTGCATTTAACAATAACACACCTTGTTGTGCCCATGAGGTTAAATTTCCGTGTGAAGGAATTTTAAAATTTGGAATATCGGTTGCTAACTCTTTAAAAATATTCATTAAAGAAGGTGGTGGAGCAACACCCAAAGGCACAGAAAACGATAAACCATGTGCCTGTCCTAAACCATGATAAGGATCTTGTCCCAATAGAACTACTTTAGTCGAATAAAAAGGCGTACAATTAAACGCATTAAATATTTCGCTCCCTCTAGGATAAATGGTTTGTTTTGCCTCTTTTTCTTCTTTTAAAAAATTTTTCAACTTTTTGAAATGATCTTTTTCAAATTCATTTTCTAAAATAGTTAACCAAGATTTTTCTATTTGAATGCTCATCTTTAAAAGAAAAATAAAACCGATATTAGCGCGCTAAGTTATAAACATTAAATAAATAAAATTTATGCCAAACTATTTTAGAATCATATTGGCTTCTATTGTCTTGGGAGCATCTGTAACACTGTTTGTTGTTGGTTTTTGGGGTTGGGGAATTGTATTGGTTTTATTGGCACTGTTGATAGGTGCAACCTATTTTTTTCACGAATATATGCTCATTGCACAGTGGCATTTGAGAAAAGAAAATATGGATAAAGCTACCGTTTGGTTAAATAAAATAACGAACTATGAAAAACAACTAAGTAAACAACAACACGGATATTATAATTTATTAATCGGTCTCATTGAATCTAGAAAAGCTCCTTTAAAGTCTGAAAAATATTTCAGAAAAGCATTAGCATTAGGAATGATGATGGACCATAATGTAGCACTAGCAAAATTAAGTTTAGCGGGTATTGCTATGGCAAAACGCAATAAAAGAGAGGCAGAAGTTTTACTAAAAGAGGCACAAAAAGCCGACAAAAATAAATTGTTAGCCGACCAAATAAAAATGCTAAAAGCACAAATGGGACAAATGGATAAAACACAGTTTGTGCGTGGATATCGGTAGTAGAGTTTTATTCTTGTTGTATCACAACCATTTCCGTAATCTTTACAATTGGGTGTTCTTGTTAGTTCTTAACCGTTCGTTGCTTATTGCGTAACAAATACAATATACCTCCAACGCCCGAAAGAATCATTAAAAATGAAATCATTTCTGCTTGTGTAAACGCCAATCCAAATGCGTGATATTGAGAGTTAACTCTTATTTTTTCGATTAAAAATCGTTCCAATCCGTTTACTATTAAATAC
>CANJWF010000136.1 GCA_947478315.1 Sphingobacteriaceae bacterium
GATGTTATTGATGTATTAGAAGAAGAAAATACGGAAGATATTTTAAAAATATCGGGGGTATCAGAAGACGAGGAGTTGAGCGGAACGTGGCAAGAAGCCGTAAAAAGTCGTTTACCTTGGTTGGTCATCAATCTTGGAACGGCATTTTTGGCGGCCTCGGTTATTCGATATTTTGAACCAACGGTTACCAAACTAGTAATTTTATCATCTTACATGACCATTATTGCAGGTATGGGGGGTAATTCGGCAACACAAGCCTTAGCCGTAACCGTAAGACGTATTTCTTTAAGTGATTTAAGTGATAAGCAATCCTATCAAACCGTTATCAAAGAATTAATGGTGGGGCTCATTAATGGAGCTACCATCGGAGTAATTGTATTTTTGTTTGCCTTTCTTTACGATGCCAATCCATTACTTGGTTTAGTTATCTTTTTAGCGATGACGGGCAATTTACTGATAGCAGGCGTTACAGGGGCATCTATACCCATCTTTCTTAAAAAAATAGGTATAGACCCAGCCATCGCATCCTCTATTATTATCACCACCTTTACAGACGTTTTTGGATTTTTATTATTATTGGGCTTAGCCTCGAGGTTATTATTATAATCACGCTAAATATTCACAGCACTAAACATTTTTAATATGACTGCTATTCGACACGATTGGACTCATGACGAAATTTCACAAATTTATCATACCCCTTTGTTAGATTTGATATACGAAGCGGCAACCATTCATCGTGAAAACAAAGACTATGCCGAAGTGCAAATTAGTTCTTTACTTTCCATCAAAACAGGAGGTTGTCCCGAAGATTGTTCCTATTGTCCGCAAGCGGCACGCTACCATACAGATGTAGAAGTGCATGCCTTAATGCAAGTAGAAGAAGTCATAGAAGCGGCTCAAAAAGCAAAATCATCTGGAGCATCTAGGCTTTGTATGGGAGCTGCCTGGAGAGAAGTGCGAGATAATCGCGATTTCGACCGTGTGATAGAAATGGTTAAAGCGGTAAACGAGTTAGATATGGAAGTTTGTTGCACCTTGGGAATGTTGTCCGAAGCACAGGCACAAAGGTTAGCAGATGCAGGTTTATATGCCTATAATCATAATTTAGATACTTCTGAAGATGATTACAAACGAATTATCACTACTCGAACTTACGACGACAGATTGAATACCTTACATAACGTACGAAAAGCAAAATTGACAGTTTGTAGTGGAGGTATTATTGGTTTAGGAGAAACGGTGGCAGATAGAATATCCATGATTAGAACTTTAGCAAATTTGCCACAACATCCAGAATCAGTACCTATTAACGCTTTAGTACCCGTAAAAGGTACGCCCTTAGCGGATATGCCACGTGTGTCTATTTGGGATATGCTACGAATGATAGCTACCACAAGAATAGTGATGCCGAAAACGGTAGTGAGGCTTTCTGCTGGTCGAACAGAAATGAGCGTAACGGAGCAAGCTATGTGTTTTATGGCGGGCGCTAATTCTATTTTTGCAGGCGAAAAGCTATTAACAACACCCAATCCAACTTTCAACCAAGATTTAGCAATGTTTGATTTGTTAGGTTTAAAACCTCGCGAAGCATTCAAAAATAAAAAGCAACCACTTGTTGAAAATTAACTATTCATCAATTTATAATTTTTGTACGTTTGGGTCTTATCGAAATCTTTTTTAGTTTAAAAGCCCAATAGGCGATATTGAATTTTAAATAGCATTGAATCACATTACCAACTAAAACTTATTAATTCTATTATTTGTTTCCCATTATGAATAAAATACGCGTACAATTTGGAGTTTTAAGCATCATGATACTATCTGCTGCTTTTTGTCGTATGGTTCCTCACATGCTCAATTTTTCACCCCTATGTGCCATCGGTTTATTTGGGGCGGCTCATTTTACCCAAAAATGGAAAGCATTTTTGGTGCCTCTGTTAGCAACTTGGCTTAGTGACTTGTTTATTAATAATGTGTTATACGCATCTTATAATCCCGTTTTTGTTTGGTTTTATAGTGGCTTTTATTGGCAATATGGTGCTTATGTGTTGGTTATTTTATTAGGAATAGGGTTGTTTAAAAATAACATTACCCTACCCAAATTAGTAGGCAGTGCCATAGCTTCCAGTGTTTTATTTTTCTTGATTTCTAATTTCGGTTCTTGGTTAAATAATCCAATATACACTAAAGATTTAGCCGGATTGTTAACTTGTTATGCGGCAGGTGTTCCTTTCTATCAAGGAACTTTGCTAGGCGATTTGTTTTATTCAACCATTTTGTTTGGAGCTTATTACGTGTTGCAACATAAAGTGTCTATACTGAAACTAGCTCATATTCGCTATGCTTTAAAATAAGGCTTGCCCCTAAAGAAATTTAGTGATTTGTATTGTGCGAAGTATTAATAATAGTCGGAATATATTTATTCTCTGAGTAAACGCTTATTGGTAGGATGTCTGGATATAGAAATGATTATCGTCTATTTCTATATTATTAAAATAACTTACCGGAACGTCTATAATTGTCCATCCTGTTTGCGGTTGTATCCATTGGTAGTCGTGTTGATATTTAATTTTTATAGGCATATCAAATTCAACAACATCGGCATTCCATCGACACCATATTTGTCCATTTTCAATTTTAAAAATTAACGTTGGTAAGTTCTTATAGCGTAAATATTGGTTAAAAATTTTCGTGAAATTTTTGTTAGCCTTTTGATTTATATATTGGATGATTTCTTCCGAATCAACCGTTTTTAATCTAAATTGTTGATTGAGTCCTGTTAGTATGTCTCTCCACAAACGGTCGTCGTTAACCAACGTTCGGATAGTGTGTAGCAAATTCCCTCCTTTATAATACATATCGTTAGACCCTTTTTTATTAAGGTTATAGGTGCCGATAATAGGAGCATCATTTTTAATATTTTTTCTCTTACCGACTAAATAGGCATTAGCAGCTTTTTTACCATATTGGTATTCTATAAAGAGAGATTCTGCATAGTCGGCAAACGATTCATGTAGCCACATGTCGGCAATATCTTTAGAAGTAATACTATTCCCAAACCACTCGTGTGCACTTTCGTGAACAATAATATAATCCCATTTTTTGCCATAGCCAGTTTGAGATAAATCTTTCCCCCGATATCCCAATTCATAGTTATTACCATACGCAATAGCACTTTGATGCTCCATTCCCAAAAATGGCGTTTCTATTAATTTGTATCCATCTCCATAAAATGGATATGCTCCAAACCAATATTCAAATGCTTTTAATAGGGGTTTAACCTGTTTTTTGAAGTGTTTTTTAGCTTTTTTTAAATGATGTTTTAATACATAGTAATCTAATGTGAGTAAACCATTTATACCTTCAAAACAATCGTTAAAATGTTCATATTTAGCTATGTTCATGCACACATCGTAGTTATTGATTGGATTCGATACCACCCAATTGTAACGAACATAACCATCACCTATCGGGGTCACTTCAGACAGTCTGCCATTCGATACATCCATTAACGTATCTGGAACGCTTACGCTAATCAGCATACTATCGGGTTCATCCGATTGGTGGTCTTTATTAGGCCACCATACACTTGCCCCTATTTCCTGACAAGCGGTAGATATCCAAGGTGAATGGCTTGTGTCGTGTGTATAAACTAATCCTCCATCCCAAGGAGGTTTAGCCGCAACAATGGGTTTACCTGCATAAAAAATGGTGATTTTTTCGATGGCACCTTTAGAGATTGAATAAGGAAAAGTGACCAACACGGCATTGCAGGTTCTTGTAAAATTTAGCGGCTGATTTTTAAATAAAATTTTATCTATAGCGAGGTTGGCAAATAAGTCTATTTGTAATTGATTGAACACCTGCGTGGCTAAAAACGTAATGGTGTTACTACCAACAATTGTTTGTGTGGCGATGTCTATTTTTATATCGAGTTGATAAAACGTAACGTCGTAGCAAGACCGATAGTCGGATACATATCCTCTCAATGAATCGCAAGCATGTTCAAACTTAGTTTGTGCGGGTAGCTGGTTTGTCAACAACAGTAGCCATATACAACATCCTTTGAATAAGTTTTTTTTTACCCAGGCATTATCCATGTACCGTTTCTTTAGTACCGTAGTTTTTAATTACTTCTGCTTCATAGATTAAAAATTCATTCCAGCGTTTTTCAACTTCCTCTGAATTAGCATATTGTTTGGCTAAGCGTAAAAATAATGTATAGTGAGTAGCTTCGCTAATCATCAATTCGTGATAAAATTCTTTTAATTCGGCATCATTAATATTTTCAGATAGCACTTTAAAACGTTCACAACTACGAGCCTCTATCATAGCGGCAAATAATAATCGATCTGTTAAAGCC
>CANJWF010000137.1 GCA_947478315.1 Sphingobacteriaceae bacterium
ACTAATAAGGACGAGAACAGCCCACCAAAAAAACCTTCCCATGATTTTTTGGGAGAATGACGTTCAAACAAGCGATGTTTTCCAAATTTAACTCCAAACAAATAAGCACCTGTATCGCTACTCCATAGCAACAACAAAAAACCTAACGGCAAATAAAATTCAAATTGCTGACGTAAAAATGCCATTTCATAAAAACAAATGAATGGCAACGTAATGTAAACAATACCTATCAGTGTTAAAGCAATGTTACCAAAAGGATGCTTATAATCTTTTTGAAAAAGTTGTTGAATAAAAACGATATACGGAAGCGACAAGAGTAATAACCCTATTTTATGCCCAAAAATTAACGGATGTACGTACAGAAAGAATAGACCCCCTAAACACAATCCAGCAAAAACTTGCACTTTAAAATCAGATTGTTTAAAAAGTCCATAGAACTCCCAAAGACACACCAAATTCAAGATAAAATAAAAAAAATAAAATACGTTTTGGTTAATTAATACAGAAGCTAACATAGCTACTATAAAAAACAATCCAGTAATGGCTCTAGTTTTCATCGTTATTGGGCTTAACGTTAATTAATGAATCTGAAAAACTATTTAAAGTTGAAAATTTTCGTAAAAAGGTTATGGTCAAAAGCTGCATTACGATATGCTATTACAACGTACCTTACTCGTTATAACTATTTAGCAATTGAACTGCTGCTACGGCATCCTGTTCTTTGACATAAATTTCTATTTCACCAAATTTGTACATCGAATCTTGTTTATTCAATAATATAGCCTCTACCTGATTAGCACTCAAAAACGCTTGAATGGCTTGTGCCTCGAAAAGTTGCGGCGTAACGTGAATTTTAGTCCAATTAGCTACTACTTTCATTAGAAATATAATTATTCGTTAATGTTTATCTTTCAATGGTACTTATCCACTTCTCAAATTTTAATGGACAAACAACTTCGAATGTTTTTATTCCTCTTTGTGTAAACAGATTCCATCTTCTATTTCAAGAGAATTGGTATATATCAAAAAAAACAGATAGATACCTAATAGCATCGATATCAATATAATATACCATGGAATAGAAAAACTGTTTTCCATTTGAGTTAAATCAGCATGAGATAAACTATATACAAATGCCGAAATAACCCCCAATAAATTATTGACAAAATGAGCCAAAATAGGCAACCAAATATTTTTAGTCCAGTGATAGAGATAGCCGAACATGGCCCCTAACAATAATCGAGGAAAAAACCCGTAAAATTGCAAATGAATAGCACTAAAAATAACAGCGGTTATCCAAATAGCACGATGGTGATTATTTAACCAACTACCTATCATCTTCTGTAAGCAACCCCTGAAAAACAATTCTTCTCCAAGTGCAGGCAAAACAGCAACCATTACCACATTGGCAATCACAACAGAAAAAGACGTGCCGTACAATAACACTTTTACTAGCGTATCGGCTTCTATTTCTTTGGCTTTCATCCAATTTTGTAAGCCTTGAAGAAAATGAGGCAAAACAATTTGTTGATTGACTGTATATACAAATTCCATCAAAGGAATAACACTCACCACTAACAATAAGACAAGTAAAAAATCATTACGTTTCGAACTAATTATTCGTTTCTTAAATACAGGCAACGACCTATAACGAATCAACCATAAAGAAGGCATTAAAAAAACTCCCATATGAACAAACGATTGTAAAATACGCATTGCCCACAACTTACGAACAGGAATTGTGGTAGTTAATTTATCGATGGTTAGGGCATCCCAATGATTGACAGCTAGCGCAATAAGCATACCCATTCCTCCTATTACCAATATCCCTATTGAACAAGCCAATAGTAAATAAAATAGGTTTGCAAGTGGTTTATAATTTGTCATTTGTTGAGATTGCGTTCAAATACTTTAGGTTTTAAACTGTAATTTCGCGGATTATCCGCATTAAATTTTTCACGACATGTCCGTAGCAATAGGAGATATTAACTTAGGCACATTTCCTCTTTTGTTAGCCCCAATGGAAGACGTTAGCGACCCTCCATTTCGTTTTGTATGCAAACAAGAGGGGGCAGACATGATGTATACCGAATTTATTTCGTCTGAAGGACTTATTCGCGATGCCGCCAAAAGTAGACAAAAGTTAGACATTTTTGAATACGAACGTCCTATCGGTATTCAAATCTTTGGTAGCGACATAGCACACATGCAAGACGCAACCGAAATTGCCACAGAAGCAAACCCAAGTTTAATTGACATTAACTACGGCTGTCCAGTCAAAAATGTTGCCTGTAGAGGTGCTGGTGCAAGTTTATTGCAAGATATACCTAAAATGATTGCAATGACAAAAGCAGTTGTACAATCGACACACTTACCTGTAACCGTAAAAACAAGATTAGGCTGGAATGATGACACAAAAAACATAGAAGAGGTAGCCGAACGGTTACAAGATGTTGGCATTAAAGCGTTAACAATACATGGGAGAACACGTGCCCAAATGTATAAAGGAGAGGCCGACTGGGCATTAATTCGTAGTGTAAAAGAAAATCCTAGCATACAAATACCCATATTTGGCAATGGAGATATCGATTCGGCAACCAAAGCATTGGCTTGGCGAAAAGAGTATGGAGTAGATGGTATCATGATAGGACGGGCATCTATCGGCAATCCTTGGATATTTAGAGAAATTAAACATTATTTCAATACAGGAAAAATCCTACATCCTCCAACCATAGCTGAAAGAATTGCTATTTGCAAAACACATTTATCAAAATCGTTAGAATGGAAAGGCGAACGTACGGGCATATTTGAAATGCGCAGACATTATGCCAATTACTTTAAAGGAATCGCTAATTTTAAACCTTACCGAATGCGCTTAGTTACACTCGAACGTGTTGAAGATATTTACAGCACATTAGACGAAATAGAAGCACAAATTAATGAATAATGATGGTCGCACAGATTACCGACAACATAAAAATAGCCGTAGAAGTCTCATTTGTTTCTGAAGAATCGGATTGGCAAAAACAAGAATTTTTGTTCAGTTATGCCATCGCTATTGAAAATTTGGGACAAGCAACGGTTCAATTAATTAGCCGACATTGGCATATTGTAGATGCTTCTGGAAACAAAAAAGATATTTTTGGAGAAGGGGTAGTGGGACAACAGCCTATCATTAAACCCAAAGAACAATATCGCTACACTTCGTACTGCGTCATGAAAACACCTATAGGAAGTATGGTTGGCTCTTACCTTATGCAACCGATGAGTGATAACAGCAAGATTTTTAGTGTGCATATTCCAAAATTTGACCTAGTTGTACCCATTCAATTGAATTGAAATTGACTTCAGATTTTAACAGTTGGGAAGACACAATTACCCATTATTTGTCATTCTTACAATTAGAAAAAGGATTATCAGAACATAGCATTGTTGCTTATTCCGAAGATGTAAAAAAGCTAAAAGTGTTTTGCGAACAGCTCCATATAACCTCTCCTAAAGACGTTAACGACACCCATATTCAAGAATTTTTAACACGGGTGCACGAATTAGGTTTAACCGCCAACTCTCAAGCACGCATACTCTCGGGTATTAAAAGCTATTTTAGCTATTTGGTGCTGGAACAAATCGTAGAAACAAACCCGACCACGTTGATAGAATCTCCACGCATTCCTCGAAAACTGCCCGATATTTTGTCTATCAGTGAAATAGAACAATTAATACAATCCATAGACCATTCTGCACCCGAAGGAACCCGCAATAGGGCCATTATAGAAACACTATATGGTTGCGGACTACGCGTGTCAGAATTAACCCATTTACAATTATCGAACATTCATTGGAGAGAAGAAATTATAAAAGTTACAGGAAAAGGCAATAAAGAGAGATTAATTCCCATCAACCGCGAAGCATTAAAGTGGATATCGTTGTATGTAGAACAAGACCGCAAACGTCTCAACATTCAAAAAAATGCAAGGGATATTGTTTTTTTAAATAGACGAGGAAAACCATTAAGTCGTGTGATGATATTAATCATTGTCAAAAATTTGGCAACACTATCATCCCTACAAAAAACAATAAGCCCTCATACTTTCAGGCACTCTTTTGCAACGCACTTAGTAGAAGGTGGAGCAGATTTACGTGCTGTGCAAGATTTACTCGGTCACGAAAGTATTACTACTACAGAAATTTACACTCATTTAGACCAACGTTTTCTGCGCGATACGATTATACATTTTCATCCGAGAAGCAAGGTAAAAAGCTAACTAGTCGACCCTCAAAAAGTCCATCGCACCTATCTCTACTTTTTTTATTCGTAGGTGTTTGTTTTGCATGGAACTCA
>CANJWF010000138.1 GCA_947478315.1 Sphingobacteriaceae bacterium
CTTTAAAGACACTATCCTCTTGTAATTTTTCCGAGGATGCATTCATTAAATTATTTTGAAAATAAGACTTATCTAACGGTATTCTAATCTGAGGTGCTACTTTTACATTCAAAGAATCGGGTTTTCCTGCAACTATTCGTGTTACAGATATGCTATCTTTATATTTTATGGATTGAATTATTTTTTCTCCTAAAAGTGCGCCTGAATTATATTTCCAAGTTTTTCCGCTAGAATAGTAAGTTGCTCCACTATTCAAACGCTCAGTCAATGGAAAGACATCTACTACATATCGAGAAGTGGAATCACCATAAAAACTAGGATAATATCGCAACGACAACACTACTGAATCAATAACTGCATTAGTTTTAAAAGCAATCGGATAAGTTGGTGCAGTTATCTGCATAGCTAAATTAGCTTCAGTGGTTCCGAAGACGGGATCTTTGAAATAACCAAATGGATATTTGTATAAGCCTGACGTAATCAAGGTATCATCATTTTCAACGGTGACTTCAATTGCAAAATCATCCATTAAATCTCCGTTTAAAACATCATTTGAACTCGTTTCTAAGCCAATATTATTAGGGCTTTTACAGGCATTTAAAAATGTTAAAATAAAAAGACTTATCAACAAAGTTAATAAGTCTCGTTTGCCTATTTTAATCATGAATAAGAACTATATCGTTATCAAATTTTCGCTTAAAATTTCTTCATATATGCTGGAGAAATTATTAATATCCTTAGCATGTTCATAATCAAAAGCATGTTTACCAGCAGTTATGATAAAATCAGAGACATCCGCATGAATATCTTCACTATTCTTAACAACAGCATCTGAGTAATGTATTGCTAAATTATGTAATCCAGAACAAGTATTTTTTTCTTTAAATGAATCGAGATGAACTTGAGAAACCCCAGCACCATAAGTCTTAGCTGCAAATCTTTCACTAATATTTTCCTCAAATCCATTCTTATAAACGGAATATACCACTTTAGCATTTTTAAAAACGGGATCGTCTTTATAAGTAGTTTTCAAATATAGGGGAACAAAAGAGGTCATCCAATCGTGACAATGTACCACATCTGGAGACCATCCTAATTTTTTTACAGTTTCTATTGCACCCTTGCAGAAAAAAATTGCTCGCTCATCATTGTCATCATAAAATTTTTCGTTACTATCTCTGAATACAAATTTTCGCTGAAAATAATCTTCATTATCCAAAAAATATACCTGTAATCGAGCTGAAGGTAACGAGGCTACCTTGATAATTAAAGGATTATCATTCTCATCCACAACAATGTTCATACCTGAAAGACGTATGACTTCATGCAATCGATTTCTTCTTTCATTGATACAACCAAACTTTGGCATCAAAATTCGAATTTCGTAACCTTTTTCTTGAAGAGAAATAGGCAGCTTACCCAAAAAATCCGATATTTCTGTCAATTGTAGAAATGGGTTCATTTCATGTGTAAGCAGTAGTAACCGAGTTTTACTCATCTTTCCCGACGATTTAATGAAAAAATATAACGCACCTAAGTAACTTAGGATACAAATTTACTAATTTTTCATGGTTATGTCAAATAAGTAGCGGTGGATAGTTCATCAATAGCCCTTAAAGTTGGCTTTACGTTTTTGCAAAAAAGCTTCAATCCCTTCCTTGCAATCTTCTGTAGTAAAGCACAATCCAAAACTATTCATTTCTTGTTCGAACCCATTTTTATGTTTATCAAAAGCAGCATTTATTGCCAATAATGCCTGTTTAATTGCAAAAGGGGCTGTTTGATTGATAATCTTATAGGCAATATTTTCACAAGTTTTAAGTAAGTCATCTATTGCAACAACGTGATTAACTAACCCTATTTTTTGTGCCTCTTGAGCGGTAATCATGTCTCCTGTGCAAATTAATTCGATGGCTTTACCTTTGCCAACCAAGATGGGTAAACGTTGAGTACCTCCATACCCAGGTATTAATCCTAAAAAAACTTCAGGCAATCCCATTTGAGCGTTTTGGGATGCTACACGAATATGACATGCCATCGCTAATTCTAAACCGCCTCCAAGAGCAAACCCATTGATAGCAGCAATTACTGGTTTACTTAATTTTTCGATAAGGTCGAAAACTTGATTTTGTCCTGTTTTTGATAAACTAACAGCATCCTCTTGTGTAAGATTCACAAGCTCCACAATATCTGCTCCGGCAACAAATGCTTTGGTTCCTGAGCCTGTGATGATAACCACTTTTATTTCTGAATCTTGATTTGCTTCATCAAATATTTGATGAAGTTCTTGCAAGGTATGTGTATTTAATGCATTTAGTTTATCTTCTCGTGTTATGGTTACGTATAGAATGTGATTTTTAAATTCAGTGTGGATGTTCTTATATATCGGCATTTTAAACTAAATTTTTTAGCTGACTTAATGCCTTACCTAATCGACTAATAATTTCAGTCTTCCCAATTAATGCAGTTGTTTCGAATAATGCCGGTCCACTACTGACACCTGAAATACATACTCTGAAAATTTGCATTAATTGACCTGGGCTTAAATCTAAAGATTGAGCCGTATGCTTAAATACTTTTTCTATTTCTTCTGCATTAAAAGTATCTATTTCATAAAATGCTTGTTCTAATTGGCTTATAAAATGAGGAACGGAATCTTTCCATTTTTTATGAACAACGTCTTGATCATAGGTTGTTGGAGATTTGAAAAAATAATTACTTAATTCCCAAAATTCGTTAATGAAATACGCTTTTTCTTTAATGAGATTAATTACTTTTTCGAGGTAATCAATTGCTGCTGCAAAACCATGGGCTTTAACTTGAGCTTCTAGTGCAACAAGCAATTCAGCATTGGTTTTGTTCCGTAGATATTGTTGGTTGAACCATTTAGTTTTAGCAGCATCGAATTTAGCTCCTGATTTGGATATTCGTTCGATGGAAAAAAGATTTATCATCTCTTGAAGAGACATGATTTCTGTATTGTTTCCTGGATTCCAGCCTAACAATGCTAACATATTGATGAATGCTTCTGGGAAATAACCTTTTTCCCGATAACCTGCGTTGGTTTCTCCTGTGTTGGAATCGTGCCATTGCAACGGAAAAACAGGAAAACCTAACCTGTCTCCATCTCTTTTACTTAATTTGCCGTTGCCCTCGGGTTTTAACAAAAGGGGTAGATGTGCAAATTCAGGCATTACTTGCTCCCAACCTAAACATTTGTATAAAAAAACATGTAATGGTGCTGAAGGTAGCCACTCTTCTCCTCTAATTACATGGGTAATTTCCATTAAATAGTCGTCTACAACATTGGCTAAGTGATAAGTGGGCATTCCGTCAGATTTAAACAAAACTTTATCGTCCATTTGCGAAGAGTGGACTACCACATTTCCTCTGATTAAATCTTTTACTCTTATTTCTTCCTTACGAGGTATTTTAATACGAATGACGTAGGGTTCTCCAGATGCTAAACGACGATTGACCTCGTCTTTAGGCAAGGTAAGCGAATTTTTCATCGCCTCTCTTGTTACATAGTTGTATGATGCGGTATTGGTAGATTTGAAGCGTTCGCGCATCGCTTCTATTTCTTCTGGAGTGTCGAAAGCGTAATAGGCTGTTTCGTTTTCTATTAATTGCATTACGTATTGTTTATACAAATGCTTGCGTTCGGATTGACGATAGGGTGCATGAATACCTCCTCCAAAACCCTGCCCCTCGTTAGGAACTATACCACACCATTTTAATGATTCTATAATGTACTCTTCTGCGCCTTGAACGTAACGACTTTGATCGGTATCTTCTAATCGAAGGATAAAATCTCCTCCATGTTTCTTTGCAAATAAAAAATTATATAATGCAGTACGGACTCCTCCCATGTGTAAAGGTCCTGTTGGACTTGGTGCAAATCTTACTCTGACTTTTCTATTCATGACTAATTTTTAACTGATTTGATGGCTATAAATTTGAGCAAAGATAAGGCACTATAGAAGTTTGAAGGAGTAGTTTTTAAGATTTATTTTGAGGTCTTATGGGTCGATTGTCAAGATTCAACAGTTTTGCAAACCTCTTTACGCCCTATTCTGAAAGTGGCTATTTTTCTGAAAGCATGGCGTATTTGTTGGAGCGTTTTGCCCTCTTCGGCTAAGGCAATGGGGAAATGATATGCCAAAGCCTCTACTAATGCCCTTATATCTGCTTCGGTATGGTGTAGGGTAATGGTAAACCGAAGTCCTGAACGATTCTCTGCCACAGCAGGATAACTCATTGTGTTAAGAAAAAAACCACTTTCTTTTATTCTTTCTGCCATGTTAAAGGTCAGATA
>CANJWF010000139.1 GCA_947478315.1 Sphingobacteriaceae bacterium
AATATTTCTATTAATAGGGCATTTTTATTCCCTCTGTCTACAAAATAAACGCTTTGATTAATAATCTCCGCCGTAGACGAAATAGGTGTTACCGAAACACTTGATGGATTTTGTAAAATGTTATTTGCCAATTTTACAATTTCAGAGGGCATCGTTGCAGAGAAAAAAAGCGATTGTCGTTTTTTAGGTAATACCGCTAATAGCTTCTTAATGTCGTGAACAAAACCCATATCTAACATACGATCAGCTTCATCTAGCACAAACAGTTCCACGTCGCGTAAACTTACATGTCCTTGATGCATCAAATCTAATAATCGACCTGGCGTAGCTATGACAATATCTACGCCAGCACGCAGTGTTGCTATTTGAGGATTTGCGTTCACTCCACCAAAAATGACGGAAGTAGTGAGTGGGAGATGTTTACCGTAAGCGTTAAAACTTTCGCCAATCTGAATGGCCAATTCGCGCGTGGGTGTAACTATTAAACTGCGTATTTTTCTTTTTTTATCGTAAATCTTAGAGGTGTTTAACAGTTGCAAAATAGGTATGGCAAAGGCGGCTGTTTTGCCCGTTCCTGTTTGTGCACAACCGAGTAAGTCTTTGCCTTGTAAAACAACAGGAATAGCTTGCGCTTGTATGGGAGTAGGATTACTATAACCTTCTTCTTTTAGCGCTCTTAAAATAGGGTCAATAATATGTAAGGATTCAAATTGCATAGAAAATATAATAGGTGATAAGGTCATATAATACACAAACTTGTGCATAGCATTAAAAACAAAGGTATCATTTTATGTGGCGTATTACAGAATCATCAAATGTGCTGTAGAAAGATATTGCTAATTCGATAAGAATTAAATTATCTTAAAACTATTTTATTGATAAAAAGGCTGTTGTTTGCTGTTGCTACTGGTTGATTTTTTTTATAGAACCCCTCAAAAAAAATTACCTTTGCTTGTCATGAATGAGCATTTAGATCCTAATATAGACCGGTTGAGTCCGCAAGAACGTGATGTTGAAAAAGTATTGCGCCCGCAGGCTTTTGAAGATTTTACAGGACAGCATAGTATATTAGAAAATTTGCGAGTATTTGTACAGGCGGCTAAACAACGAGGTGAAGCTTTAGACCATGTACTGCTGCATGGGCCTCCAGGATTAGGAAAAACAACGCTTTCTCACATTATTGCCAATGAAATGGGAGCTGGTATCAAAATTACTTCTGGACCTATCTTAGATAAGCCTGGTGATTTGGCAGGTCTTTTAACCAATTTAGAATCGGGTGATATTTTGTTTATTGATGAAATTCATCGTTTGAGCCCCTTAGTAGAGGAATATTTGTATTCGGCAATGGAAGATTTTAAAATCGATATTATGCTCGAAACGGGACCAAATGCGCGTACTGTTCAAATATCATTAAATCCGTTCACTTTAGTCGGAGCAACCACTCGGTCTGGCTTATTGACGGCACCGTTACGTGCACGTTTTGGCATTAACGCGCGTTTACAATATTATGATGCTAAACTGCTAACGACGATTGTGTTACGTTCTGCTCAAATTTTGCGTACTCCTATCACAGATGAAGGAGCTTTTGAAATAGCACGTCGTAGTAGAGGAACCCCTCGTATAGCGAATGCTTTGTTGCGACGCACGCGTGATTTCGCACAAATAAAAGGTAATGGAGAAATAGATACCGACATAGCCAAATATGCACTATCTGCCTTGAATGTGGATGTGCATGGCTTAGACGAAATGGATCATAAAATATTATTGACCATTATCGATAAGTTTAAAGGGGGGCCAGTAGGCGTAAAAACTATTGCTACTGCGGTGGGAGAGGATGATGGTACTATAGAAGAAGTATATGAGCCTTTTTTAATTCAAGAAGGTTATTTGATGCGTACTTCTAGGGGAAGAGAAGCTACCGAATTAGCCTATAAACATTTAAATAGATTAAAATCTGCTCAAAATGGTACATTGTTTTAATCTAATCTATTAGAACATAATTTATGCAGTTGTATTTTTTAATTGTCTTCATGCGTGCTTTCGCAAGTTGTTTGCAAATAGATAGATAGAATCTCGTGAATCCTTCGAGTAGGCAGTACATATTGGGTTTATATGAAAAATTAATAGAGACATAAAAAATCGGTACTAATCCCCAATTCTTCACCTAATTTCTTTAAATCTACGATTACGGCCTCTACTAGAGGAATACCCGTTGAATTACGTTCTGTTTCACACGCAAATTCAGGTTCACCAGGTATGATTATCGCTTGTTCTGAATCAATTCTTTTGGCACTTTTAAAACGATCTATCCACTGGTCTATATGACAAATAAATTCTTCCATAGGTCTAAAAGCATCTACACGTAAGGCTCCTACAAAGTGTCCGATGCCATCTCCTACAGGAGGTGTTAGAGGGTCTAAAAAGGCTACAAAAGGAGGAACCCATGGACCGTAGTTGGCTCCTGATAGTACACCAGAAAGTAAATCTACCACAGCACTTAAACCAAAGCCTTTGTGGCTACCCATCTCTCTACTACTTCCTAAGGGGAGCAATGCCCCACCATTTTTTAGTGCGTGTGCGTCAGCTGTTACTTGCCCCATTTTGTCTTGTACCCATCCCAATGGGATGGGTTTGTTGAGTCGTTGAGCGATTTCTAATTTCCCATTTGCTGCTGTGGAAGTAGCCATATCGATCACTATCGGAGGATATTTTCCCGCAGGAAAAGCCCAACACAGAGGATTGGTGCCTAATAAACGTTCGGCTGAAAAAGTTGGCGCAACTAACGGACTAGCGTTAGTAATAGCAAATCCAATCATGTTTTGTTCACTAGCCAATAAAGCATGATAACTTCCGATGCCAAAATGGTTTGAATTTTTAACGGCTACCCAACCAGAACCGCAATTGTTAGCTTTTTTTATCGCAATTTTCATTGCATGTGGTGCTGAAATTAGTCCGAGTGCACTGTCGGCATCCAGTGTAGCAGTAGAAGGCGTTTCATGTATAATTTTCAGAAAAGGTTGTGTATTAATTCTGTTTTTTTGCCACAATCGAACGTAGCCACTTAGTCTTGCCAATCCATGAGAATCAATGCCTCTTAAATCGGCTTTGAGTAATACGGATGTGGCTAATTGAGCATCATCCGTATTACACCCAATTTTTAAAAAAACTTGTTCTGCAAAAGATTTTAAGTCGGAAAACTTGAAATAAGAGACAGGAGAATCAGTTATCATATATAATTAATCATTCAAAGTTAATACGTGAAACGCAGGTATAAGTGGATTGAAATTTTCATACAGTAGTTCGATGAATGGATGGCCAAATTTCAAATAAAATGGCAAGAAATTTTCGACACGTTCCTGTAATTTACCACCAGGAAATAGTTTTTCTTGTAAGTTCTTAATTTGTTGGAGTTCTTGCTCAAATTTTCTCTTTTCGGCCTTAAAGACTTTTTGTTCCAATACCTCTAATCCATTTATACATTTTTTGTATTCTGATTCCGCACTGGCTTTAAGGGTCGAATCTATGTTGGCGATTTTTTCTGTGATTTGTCTAAATAATGTTGTTAGATTATTCTTTTCATCGGAAAAATCGGGTACTTTTTTTTCTTGTTTTAGCATCCATTCGGAGGTTAAATGAGCATAATTTTTGAATAAATCAGTTTCTGAAAAACCTAATTTTCTCCATTTGGTTAATACAGATTCCGATACCAATAAAGCTGAATCTCGCAGTATAAGCATCGGAAACGAAATGCCGTAAAAATCTGCTGTAGATTTCAACTGCAGCCAATAATTTATTTCTGCTCCCCCTCCGATATAAGCCAAATTAGGTAAAATAAGTTCTTGGTAAAGCGGTCGCATAAGTACATTGGGGCTAAACCGTTCTGGATGATTTTTTAAAGCTGTGGTTAATGATTCTTTCGAAAATGAAATAGTTGTATTTAGGACTTGATATCTACCTTTCTCAAGGGTTATTCGTTCTCGTAATTGATTGTCTAGGTAGAAGAAATTAATCTCACGAGGAGTGGCTTGTACGTTGAATGTAAGTTCAGCTAATTTTTTATTGGTTTCCGAAATTAATCGAAAACTGTTTTGTTCGATAATGTCTTGAGACATAATCGGTGCAAATATCTTTTTAAAATCAACTTGGTCTGCATCGATAATCACTAACCCATAGGGCTCAAATAATGTATGAACCAAGATGCGGGTAGCATCACTTAGCGTTTTCCCTTTTCGATAAGCATTCTCCATTAAACAAACCAGTTGATTTGCTTCTA
>CANJWF010000140.1 GCA_947478315.1 Sphingobacteriaceae bacterium
CAATGCTTCTGGGATATCTATATGAAATATTTTAGGCAAATTAATTAGTTGCTTGGCTGTAGCAATCGGTTTTAACCCAGGTATGATGGGTACGTGAATGCCATTTGCTCTACAAAGGTTTACAAAATCTATATATTTTTGGTTGTCAAAAAACATTTGTGTAACAATAAACTGTGCACCTAATTCGACCTTTTTTTTCAGATAATTAAAATCTGCATTCAGATTGGGAGCTTCAAAATGTTTTTCAGGATAACCTGCTACTCCAATACAAAAATCACCTTTTTCAATAGGTTCGGTATCTTCATGTAAAAGTTTACCTTGATTAAAATCTTGAATATGAGCTACCAAATCTGTTCCATGTGCATGTCCTCCTTGTGTGGGAATAAAAGTAGTGTCGGCTTTACGTGCATCTCCTCGTAATGCTAACACATTGTCGATACCTAAAAACTGTAAATCTATTAATAGGTTTTCGGTTTCTTCTTTCGTAAATCCGCCACATATTAAATGAGGAACCGCATCTACTTGATACCGGTTCATAATAGCAGCACATATTGCAACGGTACCAGGGCGTTTACGATAGGCTATCTTTTCTAACAAACCGTTTTCTCGTTGTTTGTAAATAAAATCTTCACGATGAAAGGTTACATCTATAAAAGGAGGTTTAAATTCCATCAAAGCATCTATGGTATGATAAATACTTTTAATACTCTGACCTTTTAATGGGGGTAATAACTCAAAAGAAAATAAAGTGTTGCCGTTACTATTGGCTATATGTTGGGTAATTTTCATTAGAATAAATTATTCGTTAGTGTTTGTTTTATTCAGTTGCGTTTAATTTTAGGGCTAATCTGTTATCACATCAAATTCGCAAATTATTTTATCCGCTTTTGGAAAAATAATGGGAATGGTTTTAATACGCAGGTATGACTGCCTTTAGTCATGAACGCAAAGGTAATGAATGTTAATTTACTATCTTAATACGAGAACAAAAGGGTGTATCAAAATTCCTTTAAAACATTCCAAAAAGCTATTTTTTTACTTTTATCAGATTGTAATTCACCGAGCGAATGCGTGAATAGGGTAGTGCTAGTATCCAATTTTGAAATGGTATTTAGACTATTTTGATTGAAATTAATAGCATTTGGATGAATATCAAATGCTATTAATTTATTGAAAGAAAAAAATATTTTCAATTGCTGTATGGTAACGTTGGAGTAGTGATGTAAGTTAAGTAACGCAATATCTTTGAGTTCCCACTGCTTGGCTTGTATAATTTTTAGTAGAAAATCGAAATCGTTTTTATGAAGATAGGGGTGCTCTGCATTGTTGATTAAAACAAGAATATAACGATTGTTTTCTCCCATATAGTCGAAAAAAAGATTGGGAGAAGGTGTAGAGAGGTCTTTTGCTGTCTGCACTTTTGCAACCACTTCATCTGAAAATGATTTGTTTTTAATTGGACTAATGGAATGACCAAAACTTTCATGATCAGTTGTAGAGAAATCGCCTTTTAGAGCATAAATTTCTTCTGTATAAAGCAATGGAAATAACCTTTTATTGTCAGAGATGAGACTACTCATTTAAGCTACCGTAATCAAAAAATAATTTTTTTTACCTTTTTGAACAATTAAATAACGTTCATTAATTAATTCGTGAAGACCAACCCTAGCGTCTATATCTGTTATTTTTTGCCTTTGTATAGCAATTCCTCCTCCTTGAATCATTTTTTTTGCTTCACTTTTTGAACTAAATATCTGTGTTTTTTCTGCAAGCAATTCAATAATATTAATGGTGGATTGAATTTGCTCTCTAGCAATGGTAAACTGTGGTAAACCATCAAATATATCTAACACTTGATGATGAGATGCGTTAGATAAAAAATCTAAAGAACCATTGGCAAATAAAAAATTAGAGGTTTGAATAGCCATTTCTAAATCTTTTGTAGAATGCACACGTTGGGTAATATCGTCTGCTAAGGCTTTTTGTAATATCCTAAGATGAGGGGCTTGCTGATGTTGGTCTATCAGTTCTTTGATGGTTGCCTGGGATTTTAGCGTAAATATTTTAATATAGCTTTGTGCATCTTCATCACTTATATTAATCCAAAATTGATAAAATTTATACGGGGATGTTTTCGTTGCATCGAGCCAAATATTACCTCCTTCTGTTTTACCAAATTTGGTACCATCTGCTTTTTTAATTAATTGCGTAGTTAGCGCAAAAGCTGTTCCTGCTTCTTTTCTTCTAATGAGTTCGGTACCTGTTACCATATTACCCCATTGGTCTGAACCGCCCATTTGTAATACACAGTTTTTATGTTTCCATAAATAATAGAAATCATAACCTTGCACCAACTGATAGCTAAATTCGGTAAATGACATACCTGCATCTCCTTCTAAACGACGTTTGACGGAATCTTTTGCCATCATGTAGTTGACCGTGATATGTTTACCAACTTCTCTGATAAAATCTAAAAATGAAAAATCTTTAAACCAATGGTAGTTATTAACCATTTCGGCACTATTTTTACCGCAATCGAAATCTAAAAATTTTTGCAGTTGATGCTGTATAGCTACTAAGTTATGCTGTAGTGCGTCTTCTGAAAGTAAATTGCGTTCTTCAGATTTTCCCGATGGATCGCCTACCATGCCAGTGGCTCCTCCAACAAGAACAACAGGTTTATGCCCTGCTTGTTGAAAGTGTATTAAGGTCATTATTTGAGTCAAATGACCCACATGTAATGAATCGGCAGTGGGGTCGAAACCGATATAGCCCGATGTGATGCCTTTATTCAATTGCTCTTCTGTGCCAGGCATCATATCATGCAACATGCCTCGCCAACGTAACTCTTCTACAAAATTCATTATCGTATTATTGTTTTTTTTTAAGGTGTAATGACTGCGAAGTGCTGATTATACCCAAACGACTATTTATTGATTTTTAGCTTTTAAAGATACCGAGAAGGTACATGATCCACCATTGGCAAACGGTCGGTCAGAATATTAAAATAGCGAAAAGAGTGTTTTTATTCTAATGAGTCCGTTGATGGTGTCAATTACGGGGTAACGAATATTTTAACTTACCCCAAACTTAACAATCTTTAAATAAGTCCAACCTTTTTCCACTGATTTAAGCAGTCTTCTTTAATATTCAAAGGGAGTTTATCTGAAAATTCTATTTTTCTTTTAATCGGATGTTCTGATATTGTATAAATCTCATAATACTCATTTAATTCAGAATATTTTCTAAAGCTGTATTTACTAGGTTGATTCTTCAACCAATGAATATGTTTAGCCTCAATTTCAGCAATAGCACCAGCCCATTCATTTTCATCATTCGTTGGGGTGGTATTTAGATTTTCCATTTCGACAACTATTATTAATTACTAATAAATAATATGGTAAACGTGTTGCTTTTACAAATACCACGAGAGGGGGTATGGTATTATTTTAAATAGGCCGTTAACAGAGCAATCATAACGCCAGATAGCGTGGCTACCGAACCTATCCAAAACACAAACATCCATTTAATAAGGTTGGCTTGCACTTGAGCTATCTTAACTTCCAACTCTTTTACATCGGTTTTAGTAGCTAATGTATTCTTTTGAGCATCTAATTCTTTAGACACTTCGGCTTTAACAAACTCTACTACGGCTTCAGCCTCTTTTGCCCCTAATTTTGATTTAATTAGCTCGTAAAGCCCAATGTCGGTAATGGATATTGAAGTCATAAGAATCGTGTTAAATCGTATATAGCACAAATGTAAACCAATTTATCGGAAATAAAAATAGCTTATACCATCTCCTCCTCGGTCGGGATGTTCGTTTTCTATACGACTAATTTGGTCGTATTTTTTAAAATAATCTCTAATGGTTTTTCGTAAAATACCATTCCCTTTTCCGTGAATAATTTTGAGTTGATGGATGCCTAACATTAATGCTTTATCGAAACGTTTTTCTATTTCAAAAATTGCTTCTTGCACTCTCATGCCTCTTACGTCAATTTCTCCACTAAAATTTACGGTGGTTTCGGTAAGATGAGTAGCTACATTTTTTAGTTGTTTTTTAACTTCTTTGTGGGCGATTTTTTGAACTTTTTGAATTTTCACAACGGTTCTTAAATCGCCAATGGCAAGAATAACTTGTTGCTTGGCTATGTCAATCACTTGACCAATGGTGTTTGAATCTATCAACTGAACCCAATCTCCCTTAACAAGGGGCGTAACATCCTGTATGGCTATTGTTGAAATGGTTTCTTTTGATTGATGTTTAAC
>CANJWF010000141.1 GCA_947478315.1 Sphingobacteriaceae bacterium
CTCTTCTTCTATCTGTTTTTAATTTGATTCCCAACGGAAAATCGATAGAAGGATAATCTAATTTTTTTTCGATGGTAGTTTTATCCTTATACTCATAACGCAATCCTCTGTCGGTAAAAATAAGAGTGGGAGTAAATCTTACATCAATATTATCGGTCAATCTTAAATTCGTAACAATTCCTATTCCAAATCCGCCTTGAGGGTCTGCATAAATACCAGAAAGGGAATCTGTTACATTTTTTTTGGAGTCTGCGTCGTAATAAGGTTGTTGCCAATTAGGATTTTTAACAATCGCATAACGTACATCTACCGACCTAAATAAATAACCGTAGTGAAAATTATCATCATCTCTACCGCCTCCCCAACTTTTTTGAGCTTTTGTAAGTGAGATTTGAAAAATGAAAAAAACAAGAAGAAAATAGTTAAATTTTAACATTTACTGCCTACATAAATAGTGCAAACTCCAAAAGAGAGAGGTTTACATATAATCTCATTAAACCCAACGCTTTCCATTAATGCAACAAAACGCTTGCCGTCAGGAAAAGCGTAAACCGATTCTGGAAGATATTGATAGGCTCGGTTATCTTTAGAGAACAACCTGCCAAAAATTGGTAAAACTACGTTGAAATAAAAACTATAAAGCTGTTTAATGGGAAACTGACTGGGCCTTGAAAATTCTAAAATAAGCACAGTGCCTTGCTTATTAATAACACGATAAATATTCTCTAATCCCTTTTTTACATCCTCAAAATTTCGGACACCAAAACTCACGGTTACAACATCAAACTGCTCCTTCTCGAACGGAAGTTGTTCTGAGTCGCCTAAGGTAACTTGAAACAGATGTCCCAATCTCTTTTTTTCTATTTTTTGTTGAGCCACTTTAAGCATATCTGCGGCAATATCCACTCCCACAATTTTTTGAGGTTTGAGCATTTTAATAGCTTCAAAAGCAAAATCACCCGTACCCGTTGCTACATCTAAAATAGTCCGATTAGGCTTGTTTTTGAGCATAGCTATCGCTTTTTTTCTCCAAACAATGTCAATACCTAATGATAAAAAATGATTTAAAAAATCGTACGTATTGGCAATTTTGTTAAACATCATTCGCACCTGTTCTTTTTTGCCAAGCGATGGGTGATTGTAGGGCTTAATGTGGGACATAGGCTAAAGTCAAAACGGTCAAATATAGCCATCCCCACCCACTTTTAAAGAAATTATATATAGATTAAAATAAAAGGGTTGTATCTTAGCACCCAATACTTGAACGGTAATTTTGGGATGAAAAATATTTTCCTTTTCGTAGTTTTATTGTATTGCTTTGGGTATAAAGCAGCATCTCAGAACAGATTCAGCACGAATAAAGCGAATATCGAATTTATTTGCTTAGGCTCTTTTTCTGATATTGAAGGAAAGTCTTTAAGTGGCAAACTTTCTATTGATTTCTCAACAGGATATGTAGAGGGCGAAATTCCTATGAAATCTTTCAATTTCGACAAGGGTTTTACGCAACAGCATTTTAACGATTGGTATTTAGAAACCAAAAAATATCCCAAAGGTCGATTTTATGGAAAAATAGACCGAATCATCAATATTAATAAAGATGGTGTTTATGAAGGTAACATGAAAGGAAAGCTAATTCTTAAAAACATAGTAAGAGATAGAATAGTGCCCTATAAAATTGTTGTTAAAGGAGGTCAAGTAACTGCTGAAACTCGATTTAACGCTACCACTGTAGAATATGGGATAGACCTTCCGGAGATATTTAGAGATAAAGTTTCAGAATCTGTATCTGTAAGTATAAAAGCAGAATTACGTAAGAATTAAAAAGGCATACCGTTTATAATTGATATTTTTTGAATATAATTATTCGTTAGTCTTCAGTTTTATTCCCTCCATAATAACTTCATGAACCTTCGGTATCATCGTCGGTTGAAGAAAACCCACTCATGGACATTTCATACTTCGCTCAGGCAGCTAATTTACTTGGTAACTTTAACCAAGTTGAGCACTTTATCAGAGTTTTTAAAATTTAAACCGTTTCTTAGTTTTTTTACTGCCTTATCTTGTCTATAATAAATAAATTTTATTGGTAGATTTGCCGCCCTAACAGTATTTGTACAATCCCAACACAATATTTAAAAGCTTACACCGCAATGGATAAAAAAACATTCACGGGTCTATTTTTAGTACTCCTTATATTAGTGGGTTCTACTTATTTTTTAAAACCTTCTCAAGAAGAAATCAATAAAGAGAAAACGCTACAAGACTCAATAGCGCAAGTCAAAAAAAATCCTCAAACGAATACGCCCGCTACTGTAACATATGTAGATTCTTCCTTATTAAAAGAGCCTTTTGGTCAGCTGATGCTTGGCAAAGAAGCGTTCATTACTTTAGAAAATGATGAACTCAAAATTCTCCTTTCCAATAAAGGAGGTAGGATTTATTCAGTAGAACTTAAAAAACAAAAAAATTATTTAGGAAAACCTGTTATACTCTTTGAAGGAGATGAAAATCGCTTCGGACTTAATTTAACTACCAAAACAGGTAAAGTGATTGCTACAAACGATTTGTATTTTTCGATAGATAATACCTCCCCTCCTAACCTACAGGCGAATAGTACTGAACCCGCTCATATTTCACTAAAAGCACTTAACAGTAATCATGTATGGATAATTTACAACTACACATTACCACAACAAAGTGGAAAAGTTGGTTTTGATATTCAAATGCAAGGATTAAACGAAATATTAGCATCTCAACCTCCTATTACCCTAGATTGGAAAACACAACTCAAACAACAAGAGAAGGATATTAAATACGAACGTCAATATTCGTCTCTATATTTTAAACCTAATGAAGGCGATGTAGATTGGTTAAGTGAAAGTTCAGACGAACAAAAAAACTTAGAAACTAAAACAGATTGGATATCTTTTAAACAACGATTTTTCACGAGCGTTTTAATGAGCAAAACACCCTTCGAAAAAGGCTCTATTGAAATAAAAACAGCAAACAATAATTTATCACTAAAATCCTATCATGCTAAATTAAATTTAGCTCCCCCTGCCTTAAACAATCACTACCAAATGGAATTTTTCTTTGGTATTAACAAATTTAAGGTACTACAAGCTCAAGGTCACGATTTAGAAAAACAAGTTCGTTTAGGTTGGCTATTTTTAAAGTGGATTAACCGTATTGCTGTTATTCCAGTATTTAGTCTGTTAGAAAGTTTTAATTTAAATTACGGAATCATTATTCTCATACTCACGCTATTACTCAAACTAGTGCTTTCGCCATTAACTTACAAATCGTATTTATCGATGGCAAAAATGAGAATATTAAAACCCGAGTTAGACGAAATTAAAGCCAAAGTTGGAGGCGATAACCCTACCTTAGTCCAACAAGAATATCTAAAATTATACCGTAAAGCAGGTGTAAATCCATTGGGAGGATGTCTTCCTTTGGTGTTACAACTGCCAATAACCATTGCCTTTTTCTATTTTTTCCCTAACCTATTTGAGTTAAGAGGCAAAAGCTTCTTATGGATGCACGACCTCTCTACCTATGACGCCGTTATTACATTCCCTGCTATTCCATTTTTAGGTTGGGATCATATTAGTCTCATGTGTTTGTTAATGACCATTTCTACACTTATTTACACCTATTTTAACAATCAAATATCGGGTGTAAGTGGCGAAATGAAATATTTGGGATACATTACTCCTTTTATATTCTTAGGCGTATTAAATAGCTATCCAGCGGGATTAAACTTTTACTATTTCTGCGCCAATATGCTTACCTTTTTACAACAATACCTAATACGTAAAATGGTAGATGAAAATAAAATACATGCCCAAATTCAAGAAAATAAAAAGAAGACCAATGAGGGCACGAAGAAAAAATCGAGACTTCAACAGCGTATGGAAGAATATATGCGCCAACAACAAATCAAGAAAAAGTGACGAACGAACAACAAACGAATGAGTTACTTACTCATTCGTTTGTTGGTAATATAGTATCATGCAATCTTTCGAATTAGACAAATCGGATATTCTGAAAATTAAGTCTGCTTTAGCGGATGGGGATGTGGCTATAACAGACATTCTCAAAGAATACCATGCTTCCGAAATAGCCATCTTATTCGAAAATTTGTCGGAAGACGAGCGCATACACATCATTAATTTACTACCAACAGCTATAGCTTCTGAAATTATTTCGGAAATGAATCCCGAAATTCACCCAGAAGACTTACTCCATCGTTTACATCCCGATAA
>CANJWF010000142.1 GCA_947478315.1 Sphingobacteriaceae bacterium
CATCGTATGTATGAACAATATCATCCTTTAGGTTTAGTAGGTATTATTACCGCTTTTAACTTTCCGGTGGCTGTTTGGGCATGGAACAGTATGTTGGCATGGGTATGTGGAGATGTATGTATTTGGAAACCTTCCGAAAAAACGCCTCTAACTGCTATTGCATGCCAGCAGATTATTGGTCGTGTTTTTGCAGATAATCAAATTCCAGAAGGAGTATCTAACCTATTAATAGGCGATAAATCAATCGGAGAGATGATGGCGAAAGATGCACGTATTGCGCTTGTGTCTGCTACCGGCTCTACAGAAATGGGTAAAGCAGTAGCTGTGCATGTAGCGCAACGTTTCGGACGTTCTTTGCTCGAATTGGGAGGTAATAATGCCATTATAATTACTGAAAATGCCGATTTAGACATAGCTATTCGTGCAGCAGTGTTTGGTGCTTTAGGTACAACAGGGCAACGTTGCACCACTACAAGGCGTTTAATTATCCAAGAAAATATCTACGAAATATTTAAACAGAAGTTACAATATGCTTATCAACAAATTAATATAGGAAACCCGCTGGAGGAACATCAACATGTTGGTCCATTAATAGACCAACATGCGGTAAAAAATTATTTAAATGCCATCACTCGTTGTAAAGAACAAGGAGGTGAATTTTTAGTTGAAGGAGGTGTGCTAAATGGATTGGGTTATGAATCAGGATGTTATGTAAAGCCATGTATTGCCGAAGTAGAGAATGACTTTCCCGTTGTTCAAGAAGAAACTTTTGCACCTATTTTGTACCTTGTTAAATATAAAAATTTGGCAGAAGCTATTGCATTGCAGAATGATGTACCTCAAGGATTATCTTCTGCAATTATGACGCTTAATATTAGAGAGGCGGAACAGTTTTTATCTCATAAAGGTTCTGATTGCGGTATTGCAAATGTTAACATTGGAACTTCTGGAGCAGAGATAGGGGGAGCTTTTGGTGGAGAAAAAGAAACAGGCGGAGGAAGAGAAGCTGGTTCTGACGCGTGGAAAATTTATATGCGCAGACAAACGAATACGATTAATTACTCCAATGAATTGCCTTTGGCTCAAGGTATTAAATTCGATTGGTAAATTTAATATTTCACACGTTCGAGATTAAATTATGCATATTACTTCGGCATTTAAGACATATAAATCAATCATATATGAATATCTTTCGCTTCACATCTGCATTTTATACAAGTTTTTTTGCGCTACTAGTTACATTATTACTCCTATCTGCTTGTGCGGAGTTACCTATTTACACGAGTCAGCGAATACCCACTAACGATTCATTAGCGGCACCTATGAGATTTTATGATAAAGGGGCAGATGTATGGTTCGACTTTTCTAATAATGATTCATTAGTGATTATTTCTCTACAGACTACCAATCGGAGAACACAGGCGAGGATTCTGAAAAACGGAATTAAGTTTTATTTCAGTAAAACACAGAAGAAAAATCGCGCAAGATATTTACAATATCCCTATTACGGGGAATATGATGCTGGGATGAAACCTACTACAGCATCTCAATTTGATTTATTTGGTAATCCGCAAAAAAAACTTCCCAATAAAATTTATTGGAAACAAGACAACGATGATTTAGGGATGGCTTATGAGTTAGACTCACGTTATACAGACGTGAATATTAAATTACAAAAACCTAATCCAAAGACTCTAAACTACGTTTTAGCTATTCCAATTAAAAAAATTATCAACAAAGATATTACCCATAAAATATGGGCGATGGGTATTTCCATAGGTGATTTTGAACCAATGGTTGCCCCGCGTATGGGCGATGAACATAGGCATGCAGGTGGCATGAGTGCTATGCAAGGAGGCGGAATGGGTAGAGGCATGGTTTCTCGTGGCAGTGCAGGGATGGGACACCGAGATGATTTTTCAAGAGACAGTTTATCGAAAAAAAACCGATACGATAACCAATCAGATGCCGGTGTTGGAAAAATTGATATTTGGTTTCAATTGGAGTTGATTGAACAATAAATTTTTAGATTTTCTTCTGAAGTCTTATTTATAGTACACTTACCGCTATTTTTCATCATCTAAAGATTGCTCATTCGGCATATAGTTTAAAAATTTAAACGAGTTATAAATATTATTGGCTTTGGTTTAGATTTAAAATTAATCACCTTGAAACAAAAAATACTTTTTTTGGTTAACCCTATTTCTGGAGGTCGGCATAAATTCAATTTCCCTAACCTAATCGATCGCTATCTCGACCATCAACAATTCGACGCTTTTATTCAGTTTACAGAATGTAGAGGCCAAGCTACAGAATTGGCTCGGATAGCCGAACAACAGATTATTGTAGCCGTTGGAGGCGATGGAACCATTAACGAAGTTGCTAAAGGGGTTATTGAAACCAACAAGTGTTTAGGAGTGATTCCTTTAGGTTCGGGAAATGGTCTTGCTCGAACCTTGAAAATTCCTTGCAATGTTCAACAAGCCTTACAAAGAATTAATCGACTTCAAACTCGTTATATAGATTATGGATTACTCAATCAGCAACCTTTTTTTAACGTTGCAGGAGTAGGTTTTGACGCCCATATTGGGGCCGTTTTTCAAAACAGTAAACGAAGAGGAATGGTAAGTTATGCAAAGGCAATAGTTAAAGAGTTTAAAAATTATCAACCATTGCCCTATCAAATTATCGTCGATGGAGTGCATTTGAAACGCGAAGCATTTATGATTAGTATTGCAAATTCATCCCAATTTGGCAATAATATGCACATAGCACCTTTAGCTTCTATCTCCGATGGATGGCTTGATGTATGTATATTGAAGCCGTTCAATAAATTGTATACGCCTCTTTTGGCACTTAAGATGTTTAATAAAACTATTCACCATTCGCCCTATATGGAAATGATACAAGCTAAAAATGTGCATATATCACTGCCAGTAGGTTGTCATGTGCATCTCGATGGAGAACCCATTGCTTTGCAGCAATATGTCGACATTCGGCTATGTCATCAAAAATTAAAAATAATTGTGTAAAATGTCGATGAGCCGATTTCGGCTACACCGAACTACCGAACCTATGTTCAACGAACCTGTCGCTTTAATTTTGCGGGCGGTAAACAAGGCAGTTTAAGCACCAATGTAGATGGCAAAAAAACAAAGTTTCATGAGTGCCTTAAAAAAATAAAAACACTTACGAATAAAATCATGGCAAAAACCAACAATCTCGACAGTTTAGGAGGATTAATGTATTCCACCAATCCAGATTTACAAGAGCAAATTATTCAGTCACAAACCTTGCCTCCAACACAACAAAATTTGCGAGTAAGGTTAGACAAAAAGCATCGTGGCGGAAAAACCGTTACACTTATTACGGGCTTTGTTGGCAATGATAAAGATTTGCAAAACTTGGAAAGAACCCTTAAAAATAAATGTGGTACAGGAGGTGCATCCAAAGATGGAGAGATTATTATACAAGGAGATTTCTTAATCAAAATTATTTCTCATTTGCAAGTAGAGGGCTATAAAGTCAAAAAAAGTGGAGGTTAAAATACGTTAAAAAGTCTAGTGGCGGCTTCATTCATGATTCTTCCTAAGACTTTTTCGTTTAGAATAAATTAAAGTCAGTACATTTGTCGCGCTAATTAGTTTAACACCCCAATCAATTTTAATTTTTATGAGCGATTTAGCCAAGAAGCCAGATTTAAACTATTTGAATTTGCCTCATACCGCAAAACAACATTACCAATTATCTCCTGCAGAATTAACAGAAATAGCTATACTGCGAGGCGAAGGATACTTAGCCGACACAGGAGCTTTAGCTATCGATACCGGTGAGTTTACAGGTCGTTCGCCCAAAGACAGATTTATTGTATGTGATTCAAAGACAGAAAATGCAGTATGGTGGGGCGATATTAACATTAAGTTCTCTCCCGAAAACTTTGATAAGTTATTTAAAAAAGTAACCGATTATTTGGCAGATAAAGAAATATTTGTTCGAGATGCCTATGCTTGCGCCGATGAGAATTATCGTTTGGGAGTTCGTGTAGTAGCAGAAAAGGCTTATCAAAGTCTGTTTGCCCATCATTTATTCATTCGTCCCGAAAATAACAATTTAGATATTCAACCAGAGTGGTCCATTATTGCAGCTCCAAGATTAAAAGCCAATCCTGTAGAAGATGGAACACGACAACATAATTTTGCCATTATCAACTTCACTAAAAAAATGATTTTGATAGGTGGTACAGGATACACAGGAGAAA
>CANJWF010000143.1 GCA_947478315.1 Sphingobacteriaceae bacterium
ACTCGCATAACTACTGTTCAAATAACCGCCTCCTCCATTAAATTTACTGCCTCCTATATCTTCCCCGATACTGTTAAACTTACCACTACCTACTCCACTACCTATCCTAAACTGATAGACGTATTTCTTCACTAAGTTATCCCCAACATAAGTACCCGAAGCATTCGAGGGCACCACAACCACATCCACCAACTCCCCTGGCGCAAAGGCAGATGCAGGGAAATTTAAAGTAACACTATTTGTACTATTAGGTCCCAATACCGAAAAATTGGCACGATTCCCCGAAAATCCACCAGCAACTTTGAATTGCGTATTGGTTGCTACACCATTGATAATGGTAGAAAAAGGCACATTAACAACGGTACTGGTATACGAAGACGAGGATGAATTGGCTTTGGGATTCAAATAATTCTGATCAACCGTAATATACACTTGAGCAGAAGCCCCCGAAGGACACAAGCACATAAAAGCCACAACCATTGACAAGCCTACAGCACAAATTCGAACAAATTGACAAGGAAAACCAATTGCCCTTACGCGCACAAAAACAGCACTCAACAACACCATCACTAGACGTAAGATAAATTTCACTTTTAATAAAAGGACCTTCATAAATTTTTTACTTTAATTAAGACAAATTCGCTAGGTACGCTACAAACAAACACCGCCAAGAGTTTTCTCTATTAACACCAAAACACACTCACCAACAAACCAAAACAGCAACCTGACAACAAAAGACTAAAACACAAACCCTTCTTGCACAATCAAATAACCGCCATCAAACACTCCTAAACACAATTAAACTAATGCAAAAATAGACAAAAAATGTTAGTAAACAAAGTATGTGTGGAAAAAATGCGCATTTTTCCACACATACTTTTGTGGAAAAAAATGTCTTTTCAATCCATTAAATTAATTCCCAAAAAGGGCATCGTAATACAATAAAAATAACATCCTTTTTTGACAGAATTAATGAAATTTTTGCTCTGCTTACATGTAGACGAGTAATTGAAAACAACATTTTCAACACCACTTAGAGACTGTTTAAATTTTCCTTAAAAGTTTTCATCTGAAAATAATTATTCGTTAGTATTTGTTTTTTGATGGCACTCATGAATCTTCGATGTATTCGTTGGTGTTTGTTCTTGAAAGTACTCATACATCGCTTCGTAAGTTTCATGCTCCTTTGTGTCGAGACGCTACATGACGGTTTTTTATAAGAAATCAAAAACTTTAGTTCGCCAACACTCATGTCTCTACTTTTTTATTCGTTGGTGTTTGTTTTATTCAGTTGCGTTTAATTTTTCATAGGTATTCATGCATACCATATATGTTTTAAGGTATTCATGACTGTGCAGCGCTGATTTCTCCGCGAAATGCGACGGATTAACAAACACCTATGATGGCTTACTTCTCTGTGAGTAAAAAGTAGCACCGAAAAGCTCGCAGCTGAGGACTTTTGTTTGTATATCAAGTACTTAAGCAAACAACTACGAACCGAAAATTACAAAGGCGGCAAATCTCGACGAATTAAGAGAAAGTGATATTGCATTATGCAAAAAAATTCAAACAGGGTTCTAAGGCTATAAAATATCAAACTAACGTCAATATTCAATACAGATTGAAGTAGAGGCTGCACAAAATAATTATCTTCGCAACCCAATATTGAATGACATTGACGTGAATAAATTGAAAACCATAGAATTAATGGCACCAGCAGGGAATTACGAATCTTTGATGGCAGCTATACAAGGAGGTGCAGATGCTGTTTATTTTGGAGTTGAGCAGCTCAACATGCGCGCACGCGCTACCATGAATTTCACCGTAGAAGACCTGCCAAGAATCGCTAAACTTTGCGACGACAATGGTTTAAAAAGCTACCTCACACTCAACACCATCGTTTATGACCATGATTTAGCATTGATGAAAACGATACTTGAACAAGCCAAAAATGCAGGAATCACGGCAGTTATTGCAGCCGATCAGGCAGTTATCTCTTGTGCAAGGCAGCTAAATTTAGAGGTACATATTTCGACACAAGTAAACATTACCAATATAGAAACCGTGCGTTTCTATGCGCTATTTGCCGACGTCATGGTATTATCACGAGAGATGAGTTTAGGGCAAATGAAAGGCATTTGTGAAGCTATTGAAAAAGAACAAATTAAAGGCCCTAGTGGCAACTTAATATCCATAGAGGTTTTTGCTCACGGAGCACTATGTATGGCTGTGTCAGGTAAATGCTATTTGAGTTTACATTCGCATAATTCATCCGCCAATCGCGGCGCATGTGTACAAAACTGCCGACGACGCTATAAGGTCATCGACCTAGAAGAAGGGAATGAATTAGAAATTGACAATGAATACATTATGTCGCCAAAGGATTTGTGTACCATTCCATTTTTGAATCAACTATTGGATACTGGTGTGCAAGTATTAAAAATTGAAGGTCGAGGTAAAGGTGCTGACTACGTTAGAACCGTTATCGGTTGCTATCGAGAAGCCATAGACAGTTATTTGAACGGCACTTTTACAGATGAGAAAGTCAACAATTGGTTGGCGCAATTGGAAACCGTTTACAACAGGGGATTTTGGGGCGGATATTATTTGGGACAGGAACTAGGAGAATGGACAGACGGAGCTGGGTCTAAATCTACCACAAAAAAAGTGTACTTAGGTAAAGGGAATCACTACTACAATCAATCTAAAATTGCTGAATTTAAAATTGAAGCATTCCCTCTTGAGGTTGGCGACAAGGTTATGATTACGGGCACTACTACAGGAATTATAGAAACTACCATATCGTCCTTGCACGTCAATGACCAAGGTAGTTCCTTAAAAGCAAACAAAGGAGATTTATGTGCGTTTCCCCTAGATGTACCTATCCGAAAATCGGATAAATTGTATAAAATCGTTAGTCAATGAGCAATTTGCGATGAAGAATGAAGAATTTACAATGAACAATTAAGATAATCATCCGTAATTTGAAAAAATGGCAACGGTTATTCATCAAAGAGAAAAGTGTATCGGATGCAATTATTGTGTGGAGTTGGCACCAGAACATTGGAAAATGTCGAAAAAAGATGGCAAAAGTGTACTTTTGGGAGCTATTGAAAAAAAAGGATTTTGGTCGAGTAAAATTAGCGAGCAGGACGTTGATGTAAACGAGAAAGCAGCCAAAGCATGTCCTGTAAATATTATACAAATAAGGTAATTTATTTACATTTGTCTTGAAAGTACTAAAAACTCAAAAAGATTTACAAAATCAAGTTTACTTATTGAAGGCACAAAACCAATCTATTGGATTTGTGCCCACCATGGGCGCTTTACATGAAGGTCATCTATCTCTAATACGAACGGCGCGGCAGCAATGCGACAGCACTATTAGTAGTATTTTTGTGAATCCTACTCAGTTTAATGACCCTAAAGATTTAGCAAACTATCCTCGTAACGAAGCTTTAGACTTAGATAAACTACGCGAAGCAAACTGTGATTTTGTTTTCATACCCGATATTACAGAAGTTTATAGTCCAAATGAATATTGGCACTTCGACATTGGGAAATTAGAACAAATTTTTGAAGGTACATCCAGACCTGGTCACTACCAAGGTGTGACCCAAATAGTAAAGAAGTTTTTTGATTGGATAACACCCAACATCGCTTTTTTTGGACAAAAAGATTATCAGCAATTCTTGATTATTCGGCAATTAGTATCCCATTTCGGGTTACCCGTACAGCTTTTTTGCCACCCTACCATACGTGAATCTAATGGTTTGGCAATGAGTTCGAGAAATGCTCGTTTGAATGAACACGAAAGACAAATAGCACAAACTTTATCGCGAACCTTATTTGACATCAAAGCACATTTCGCAGATAAATCTATAAAAGATTTACTGAGTGAAGCTCGTTCAAAACTTACGAATACGCCTGAATTGGAACTATCTTATCTATCTATCTGCGATGCCGAAACGCTTGAGGAAACGAATGAGAAAACACCAGCGAAAATTATCGCGTTAGTGGCGGCAAGGATTGGAGAAATCCGTTTAATTGATAATATTATACTAAAATCTTAACGACAGAAAATGACATTATTTTGTCATTAAACAACCTTATTGTGGCTAAAAGAAAATTAGAACGATTTACGGAAATAGCAACCTTTCCGAATGTATTTCAACTTCTTAACGATGATTTGAAAGGCAAATGGCATTCCAATTATTTTAAAAATAACCATCCTATTGTGCTTGAATTA
>CANJWF010000144.1 GCA_947478315.1 Sphingobacteriaceae bacterium
ATTTAAAAATGAAACCGACATATACTGCCCACACAAAGGAGCATGAAAATGCTCACGAGGTTTCATCTGACCGTTTAAAAACAACTTGCGAAGCCTCGCATGACTGCCATAAAAAAACTAAACACTTACGAATAATGATTTTCTCATCTGAAAATCATTATTCGTAACCTTTATTACATCACATTTTTGTGATAGCGGCTAACTACATCAGGGTCTGGAAGTAAGTTGATTTTAGCTCGTTCTTTTCCGTGATAAGGTAATGTAGATAATACGTAACGCATACTTTCTAGGCGAGCTTTTTCCTTATTGTTAGCTTTTACAATAATCCAAGGAGCATAATTAGTATGTGTTTTGTTGAGCATAAGTTCTTTATGTTCGGTGTATTCACTCCATTTATCTTGTGCCGTAGCATCAACAGGACTTAATTTCCACTGCTTTAGGGCACTTTTTTTACGTTGATTGAAGCGTTTTTTTTGCTCCTCTTTCGATATAGAAAACCAAAATTTTATGATAATAATGCCATCTTCGTGCAACATGTTTTCTACCTCGGGCACTTGTTGCATAAATGCTTCGTATTGATTGTCGGAACAAAAACCATTGATAGGTTCTACCACAGCTCGGTTGTACCAACTTCTGTCGAAAAAAACGATTTCACCTTTGTTGGGCAACTGTTTAAGATATCGCTGAAAATACCATTGACCTCGTTCAACTTCGGTAGGCTTGGGTAGTGCTACTACTCTCGAACTGCGAGGATTCAAATGTTCCATAAAGCGTCGGATAACTCCACCTTTTCCCGCAGCATCTCTACCTTCAAAAATAACTGCAAGCCTTATGTCGTTTTCTTGAACCCAACCTTGCATTTTCACCAATTCGATTTGCAATTGTTCTAATTCCTCTTCGTAGCGAATAGCTTTAGAAATAGCTTTATAATCTAATTTCTGTTCTTTCAATAAATCAAGTAGTGCTTTTTTGTTTTTTAATTTTTTTAATTCATTGACAGCAACGGAAATAGCTTCATTTTTTTCAATATCGCTAATTGTATTTTTAGACGGAAGTTCCTTTACACCGTTGGTTTCAGCGATTATTGAACTGCCTGTTTGTCCATTTTTGCGTGGAGTAGCTACGTTCTTTTTTTTAGACATAATTTACAGATATAAAAAGTATTAAAATCGTATTAAATTAATAGCATTCTAATGCCAATTTTTGACATAAAAATGCCATTATCGAATGACAAATAGGACAATAATCTAGCTTGAAGACAATGATTAATATCAGAAAATGGATGATGTTAGATATTGGTTGAATTTTTATCTATTATCACGTGTCAATTGAATTTCAACCCGTAAATTTTTCATACCTAAATTAGCATCATTGGTTTTAATTAAGGGTCTTTTCCCTCCCATGCCGATGCAGGATAACCTATCTTCATCTACTCCATTTTGTATCAAATAGGTTTTTACAGCAATCGCTCTTTTCATAGACAGTTTTTGTAGAAATTTTTCGTTTGCCCATACGTTACTGTTAGAATGTCCGATAATTTTTGCACTCCATTCCTGATTTTCAATTAAAAATTGCAGTAAACGATCTAAGTCAGCAAATGAAGAAGGTAGAATATGGTCACTATTGGGTGGAAAGTGTACGTTAAATAAATTAATGCTACGATTATGACCGATTGAATCTAGGTTGAAGTTAATTTCCATTTCTCCACTCTCCTCTATGGTAAAATCTTCTGTATTGAAGAGATGATTTTTGGCAGAAGCTGTTAAATTGAGGGGACGGTATAGAGGTACTTTTATTCGGTATTTACCTGATGAGTCGGTTGTGATTTTTTGAAAAATAAAAGCAGTAGAATCATCTTCTAGGGTAATGTCTCCTATGATAGGTTTTTGATTAATTTTATTTTTTACTACACCATAAACAAAGGTGCTATCGTCATATAGCGCATTAGGACTGACTTGTATTTTTAAGTCAAATCCCTTGCCTTCCGCATAAATATTGTCTACGATTAAAAAATATTTATCCCCTTCTTTTACTTGTAAGGGACTTGAATAACTAACTCCTGGTCCAGGTTTTTCATAGAGATTTTCAAAACCATCTTTAATACCTGTTTTTGCTCCGATGTCTTTGTTATTTCGAGCATTATTAGAACGTATAGGTGTAACACTTTTATTGAGTAAGCATTTGGCAAGTGAATCCGTTTGAGCAAAAAGCATCCAATCATAATCATCCTCAGCTTGATAAGGGGAAATTTCAAATAATAATTTTCCGTCGTATGGCACTTCGAAGCTAATCCATACCGTATTACGTTCCTCTTTGAAGAACAAATAACTCGAACGGCCTTTTTCAAGTTTGAACTCTTTGATATTGCCGAAACCTATGGGAGAACGTTCGAAGGTATAAGTTTGATTTACGTTAATTTCCCATGCTCCTTCTAGGTCTGCGGCACTAGGCTCTATCCATTGTCCTTTAACAATCGCGATGCTACCAACAAATAGAAAACAAAAAAATGTTAAGAAATAAGTACAGAAGAAGTGCTTCAACGTAGTAAGGTGTCAATCAACGGGTATTCTACGGCAAAATACAGTCAATGTTTGTTTTATTTTTATCTACCATCAAAAAAATGTCATTGCATTTCTTTTTTCAGAAAAAACTATATCTTTGCAAACTAAAGTAGGGACTTGTAGCTTAATTGGATAGAGCATCTGACTACGGATCAGAAGGTTAGGGGTTCGACTCCCTTCAAGTCCACTGAAAAAACTTAAAGCCTATCTGTAAAACAGCAGAGAGGCTTTAAAATTTAATGGCATGATGCTAAATATAGTTTTATTTGGACCTCCTGGAGCAGGAAAAGGTACTCAATCGCAAAAATTGATAGATAAATATAATCTCGTTCATCTATCCACAGGAGATATCCTTCGTTCGGAAATAGCTAGTGGAACTAAGTTGGGTATGCAGGCTAAAGAATTGATGGATAATGGTTTGTTAGTTCCAGATGATTTAGTCATAGGAATGATACGTAATAAGTTAGAGGCACATGCAAGTGCTAGTGGATTTATTTTTGATGGTTTTCCTCGTACCGTTGCTCAAGCAGAGGCTTTAGATCAACTTTTATTTACCCAAAAAACTCAAATTTCAGCGATGGTTGCTTTGGAAGTAGATGATAAAGAATTAGAAAATAGATTGTTACTTAGAGGACAAACATCGGGAAGAGTAGATGATGCCAACACGGAAATTATTCGTAAAAGAATAGAGGAATATAATACAAAAACAGCTCCAGTAGCTTCTTTTTATCAAGCTCAAGGTAAATTCAAAAAAATTAATGGTATTGGGAGTATAGATGGTATCTTTAGCTGCATTTGTGATGTAGCGGATAATATTTAGCTTTCAGTAGTAAGGCACTAACCATCCGCTCTTTTTCTTTGTTTAAAGAATCAGTTCTTTGGCAAATTTTTTCTAAATCTTTCTCACTTTCATTTCCCCCTTTTTTCATGACTCCCAATTTTGTAGATTACGTAAAAATTTGTTGTCGTTCAGGAAACGGAGGTTCAGGTTCTGCTCATTTGCATCGAGATAAATTTACTTGTAAAGGAGGACCAGATGGAGGAGATGGGGGACGAGGTGGTCATATTATCCTTAAAGGTAATGCACAACTATGGACATTATTGCATCTTAAGTACCGCAAGCATGTTATCGCAGGAGATGGTTTGTCGGGAGGGAGTACGCTTAAAAGTGGAAAAACAGGAAGAGATGAGATATTAGAAGTTCCTTTAGGTACAATCGTAAGGAATGCTGAAACGGGAGATGTATTATTCGAAATCACACACGATGGAGAATCAAAAATATTAACAAGTGGAGGTCGAGGAGGATTAGGTAACGCTAATTTTAAAACGCCCACACAGCAAACGCCACGTTTTGCTCAGCCAGGAGAAAACGGAAAGGAAGAATGGAATATTCTAGAACTAAAAGTATTGGCAGATGTTGGTTTAGTAGGTTTTCCCAATGCAGGAAAATCGACGTTATTGTCAGTCGTTTCGGCAGCTAAACCAGAAATTGCAGATTATCCATTTACTACTATCGTCCCCAATTTAGGAATTGTCAGTTATCGAGACCATCTATCCTTTGTTATGGCCGATATACCAGGCATTATAGAAGGGGCATCACAAGGAAAAGGTTTAGGA
>CANJWF010000145.1 GCA_947478315.1 Sphingobacteriaceae bacterium
CGCTAATAAATAAAGTAGCTTTGAATATCATCAAAAACGACAAAACAAAAACATGCAGTATGAAAAGAAAAAGGAGGATAGCCGCTATGGACATTTCTTATTTACAAACACTCATGAATTTTTAATGCGTTTGCCCTGTATACAATCTTACTATATTCCAAGATTGCTCTTCTCAATCAACAATTATTAAAAACGATTCCAATGCGTAAAATGACGATAATTTGAAAAGAGGAAGTGAGCATTTTGACAATTTCATTACGATTCTTATCATCAGCATGCCCTTTCTTTGCGAGCGATTAACCATATGTAAAATGGATTTAAATATTGCACCATCTCAACATGCACTAAAAAGATTTTTCAATTATTTAACAACAGAAAAACATGCACTCTACAGAATATACACCTATGCTTTTGTAAGCGCCCTTATAAACTTAAGTTTACCATTAGGAGTTCAAGCCATTATTGGCTTTATCAGTTCTGGTGAAATTTCTTCTTCATGGGTTGTATTAACTTTTTTAATCATAATAGGCATTTTAGTTGTTGGTTTTTTCCAAATTTTATTACTCACCATTACGGAAGATATCCAACAACGTTTATTTGCTAAAATGTCTTTCGAATTTAGTTACAGGATGCCTTTAATTAAAAAAGATGCGCTGGCAGACAAATTTATTCCTGAATTATCAAATAGATTTTTTGATACTTTGACACTACAAAAAGGATTTTCAAAGCTACTAATTGACTTACCTGCATCGGTTATTCAAATTATTTTCGGATTAATATTACTGTCCTTATATCACCCCATTTTCGTATTCTTTGGATTAATACTCGTTGTCATTTTATTTCTTATTTTCAAAACAACAGGCAATAAAGGCTTATCTACGAGTTTAAATGAATCAAAGTATAAATATCAAACTGCTCATTGGTTGCAAGAAATTGCTCGCAACTTTAACATTTTCAAATTACACCAGACAAATGAATTTCATCTGACAAAAACCAACCTCTACGTAAACCATTACATAGACTACAGAAAAAAACATTTTAAAGTCTTGTTAAAACAATACGGAAGTATTGTTGGGTTCAAAGCTGTTATTACAGGAGGATTACTTCTCTTAGGTGGCATTTTAGTGATTAAAGCTAAAATCAATCTCGGTCAATTTGTGGCATCCGAAATTATAATCCTAATGATTATGAATTCTTGCGAAAAATTGATTTTAAACATGGAAAATGTTTACGACGTATTAACAGCAGTAGAAAAAATAGGTTTTTTCAATGATTTACCAATAGATCAAGAGAGACACTCTCTTAAAAAACGAACAGCAATTGAAAATATAGATAAATTGAGAATAGAACATTTAACTATCAAAAATCCGTATTTCAGTGGTGCAACGATTAAAAATTTAACATTAAACATTAATTATAACGATAAAATTTGTATCGCAGGAAAGCATAATTCCGGGAAATCGCTCCTACTATACGAACTAAGCACATTTCCTGATGATATTGTCAAAAAAACAAGTATCAACAATGTTCCATTAATTAATTTAGACATTAACTCTCTTCGTAATCAGATTGGAAATGTAAGTCAGCAAGAAAATATTTTTAATGGTACTATTCTAGAAAACATACTCGTCGGTCGTTTTTTCGATGAAAAAGAATTTTACGCCTTATGTAACAGTTTATTTTTACAAGAATTTGTAAAAAAATTAGACCAAGGCTACGATACTTTATTATATCCTGGAGGGCAAGGACTCCCTGCCCACATTATCAAAAAAATTTGTTTCGCACGTGCTTTATACAACAATCCACTTTTAGTGGTTATTGACGAATTCAACAAAGACCTCCCCGCACACGAAAGAAATGAGATGTACGACTATATATGCTCCAAAAATCAAATCCTAATTGCACATTCAGACGATATAACATTTGCTGAAAAATGCAACAGACTTATTATCATGGAAAATGGAGAATGCACTTATGACGGGGATTGGAATCATTTTCAGACACTAAATTTAGATCCTTCAAAATATTTTCGAAAATATGCTTAACCTATCGCCTTCAAACAAAATAACTGCACGTTTAGAAACACGTTATTCCGCATTGAAACGCGTTAACCGTAACCAATCAATAGGCATACATCTGTCAGTCAAATCGGGATTACTATTCTTATTACTGATTTTATTAATATCGTTCTTACCTTGGACACAAAACATAAATGCAACAGGCACACTAACTTCACTATTACCCGAACAACGCCCTCAAAATATTATAGCCAACATTGACGGTAGAATAGAAAAGTGGTATGTATATGAAGGCAGAAAAGTAAAAAAAGGAGATACTATCGCTTTTATTAGTGAAATAAAGGATGATTATATTGACAAAAATCTTTTAAAACGTACCCAAGAACAACTAAGTGCCAAACAAAATAGTCGTATAGCATACACAGAAAAAATTGCCGCTATTAATGACCAAATTATATTTTTAAATTCTTTGCAACGCCTAAAAATTGAACAGACTCAAAATAAAATCAAACAAACTCAACAAAAATTACAAATAGATAGTCAAGAATATTATGCGAATGTAGCCAATAACGAAATTGCTCTCAAACAGTGGCAACGCTGGCAATCACTTACAAACAAAGGCTTGAAATCAACAACAGACCTTGAATTAAAAGAACTTAAGTATAAAGAAGTTCAAAGCAAACTACAAGCAAGTATTAACAAAATAGCTAATGCATCCAACGAATTACTAAATTCAAAACTTGAATATCAATCTGTATTAAACGACTATCGTGAAAAAATCGCGAAAGCGAATTCAGATTTAGCAACTGCACGTTCTTCGTTAGCAGAATCAGATAACGAAATAGCCAAACTGAAAAATAAAGTAAGCAATTATCAACAACGTGCAAAATGGCATCATATCATTGCTCCCCAAAGTGGATATATCACTCAAGCATTCAAAGCGGGCATTGGTGAAATCATCAAAACCGGCGAGACTATATTTAGTATAGCACCTACAACAGGGGAATTCGCTGTAGAAGCCTACGTAAAACCCATGGATATACCTTTACTACAAAAAAATCAAAAAGTACGTCTACGATTTGATGGATGGCCAGCATTTATTTTTTCAGGATGGCCAGGTGTGTCATTCGGAACGTTCGGAGGCAGCATTTACAGCATCGATCACTTCTCTAATAACGGAAAATTCAGAATATGGATTAGACCAAACAATACCGAGCAAAAATGGCCTAAAGAATTACGATTAGGCTCAGGCTCAGAAGCAATTATATTACTTAAAAACGTTCCAATATGGTATGAAGTTTGGCGTCAATTAAACGGCTTTCCTGCCGAATTTTACAGTTTAAAAGATCTCAGTAAAAACAAAGTAAAAAACGACAAATAAATCCTTTATGTATTCGAAATACTATGTCACATTGCTACTTATACTGTCATGTAAATTTAGTTTTGCTCAGTTGATAGTCGAAATACCGAAATTACATGAAGCTGATTTTATAACACTCGTTAAAAATTATCACCCTATATCTCTACAAGCCGACATAATACCACAAAAAGGCGCATTAACAATCCAAAGTGCACGAGGAGCATTCGATCCATTATTATTTACCTATATCGATGAAAAAAATTACGCTGGCAAAGAATATTATCAAGAGTTAGCATCAGGAATTAAATTCCCAACTTCATTTTTGGGATGGGAATTTAAGCTCGGACTTAATCGTAACAAAGGCTACTATTTAAATCCCGAAAATCAAACACCGAGCAATGGTCTATGGAGTTTTGGTCTGTCGATTCCATTATTACAAGGGGTATTTACAGACCAAAGAAGAAATAGCTTGCAACAAGCCAAAATAACCGCTAAACTTTCAGTAGCTGAACGACGACAGGTCATTAATAATCTATTAAAAGACGCATTGGAAAGCTATTGGAATTGGGTGATGGCATTTCGACAAAAAAAAGCATTTGAAAAAGCCTATCGATTAAGTCAAGAAAGATTTAACGCAATAAAAGACGCATTTAGTATGGGAGAACGTGCCGCTATAGATACGTTAGAAGCACATTTACAAGTTCAAATACGAGCAGGAAACCTAGAACAAAGTAATAATGATTGGTTAAAAGCAACATTAGAATTATCGAACTTTATTTGGGCTGAAAATAACCAACCA
>CANJWF010000146.1 GCA_947478315.1 Sphingobacteriaceae bacterium
ATTGAAAAAATTAAAAATAATTGCTAATGATATTAGACAAAGAAACACCTAAGTAAGCGTTAGAAGCCAATATTTGTTTGTGATTTATAAAATCTGCTCCGCCTTTAAAATCACAAACATTCCCCCCCGCATTTTTTACCAACAAAGCTCCTGCTGCAACATCCCACACCTGTAAATTATACTCATAAAAAGCATCGAAACGACCACAAGCAGTGTAAGCCAAATCTACCGCTGCAGTACCGATACGTCTAATACCATGACATTGGCGCATCAATGATTTTAACACAGCCATATATGCATCTTGCTCGTCAAAATTATAATAAGGAAATCCTGTAGCCAATAAGGATTTAGACAAGATTTGTGTATCAGAAACCCTAATCACTCGATTATTTAAGTACGAATGTGCATCGCCCCAAGTATAAAACAACTCATCCCGATTAGGTTCATACACAACCCCTAAAACCAGTTGATTGTATTCCTGCAAAGCTACACTAACAGCATAAGCAGGCACACCATGCACAAAATTTGTAGTTCCATCCAAAGGGTCTATAATCCAATTAAAACGCTCCTCTACACGTTGAACCGTTTTTTCTTCCGTTATAAAACCAGCATTAGGCAACAAAGAAGATAAGGCCTCCACCAATTTAATTTCAGCATTCCTATCCACGTGAGAAACTAAATCATTTAAACCCTTATATTCAACACAATTAGTATTAAAACGTGCTGATTCAGTTTGAATATAATGCCCAACTGTCTCTACAACAGCACACACACCCAAACAAATATTTTCAAGATTCATACCATTTACGTTATACCACATTATGAAAGCACGCAAAGGTCAACAATACCGTACAGCTAATCCAAATAAAAACAAAAATAACAACTAATAATTTTTGAACACGTCTCTGTACTATATCGAATAGCGTTTGTTCAACCGAACAGTTTTTTTTACTTTCGCTGTAATTATGGAAACAGTAGTTAGTGGCATTCGCTCAACCGGCAACCTACACTTAGGTAATTATTATGGTGCAGTAAAAAATTTTGTAGAGATGCAACAAAATTACCGTTGCTTTTTTTTCATTGCAGATTATCATTCTTTAACAACGCACCCTACACCTAGCAATTTACAAGACACCGTTAAGCAAGTTTTAATAGAATACCTCGCTGTAGGTATCGACCCAGAAAAATCAACCATTTATTTACAGTCTCACGTTCCACAAATAGCCGAACTCTATCTTTTCCTAAATATGAATGCCTATGTAGGCGAACTACAACGTTGTGCTTCATTCAAAGATAAAATACGGGCACAACCAGATAATGTAAATGCGGGATTATTAACCTATCCAGTATTGATGGCTGCCGATATATTAATTCACAAGGCAACAAAAGTCCCTGTAGGTAAAGACCAAGAGCAACATTTAGAGATGGCGAGAACATTTGCAAATAGATTTAACAGAATGTATAAAAACAACTATTTCCCAGAGCCTTACGCTTTCTCTTTCGATAAAAATTTAATTAAAATACCTGGATTAGATGGAAATGGGAAAATGGGAAAATCGGAAGGAGAAGGAAATGCGCTATTTCTCTCTGACACTCCCGAAATCATCCGTAAAAAAGTAATGAAAGCTGTAACAGATAGCGGTCCAACTGAACTTAATCAATCTAAACCACCATCTGTACAAAATCTTTTTGACCTACTTAAAGTGGTTGCTTCAGAAGACACTTATCAACATTTTGAAGAACAATACAACCTTTGTCAAATTCGTTACGGTGATTTAAAAAAACAGCTAACAGAAGACGTTATCAAAACCACGGCACCAATAAGGGAAAAAATAAACGATTTATCCAAAAACAACGATTACATTCGTAAAATTGCTCGTATAGGTGCAGAAAAAGCACGAGACAATGCCCAAAAAACCATTAAAGAAGTTAGAGAAATTATTGGCTTCAATTATTAAAGCACTCTTTTACAAGTAAACACTACACATAAAAAAAATAGCATTAACACATACAACTAATTTAGCCAAACAATGCATATCGCCATCGTAGGAAACATTGGAGCAGGAAAAACCACTTTAACAGAAATGCTAGCAAAACATTACGGTTGGAGTGCTCAATATGAAGCCATAGAAAACAATCCATATATCGAAGACTTTTATAGCGATATGAAACGATGGTCTTTCAATTTGCAAATTTATTTCCTCAATAGTCGTTTCAAACAAGTAATTGACATACAATCTACTACTAAAAATATTATACAAGACAGAACTATTTATGAAGATGCTTACATCTTTGCCGAGAACTTACACGATATGGGCTTAATGACCAGCAGAGATTATGAAAATTACAGAGCCATTTTCGACAATATCACATCTTTTATCAAACTACCCGATTTGTTAATTTATTTAAAAGCCTCCGTGCCCACACTAGTCAACAACATTCAACGAAGAGGAAGAGAGTACGAATCTGGCATACGATTAGATTATTTAGCCAAACTGAACGAGAAGTATGAAAATTGGATTAAAACCTACACATTAGGAAAGTTGTTGGTTATAGATAAAGACAAAATAGATTTTGCCCAAAATCAAGAAGACTTTGGTAGCATTGTCAACAGCGTAGATAGAGAACTATTTGGACTTTTTGACTAACTGAAACCCCTATGAAAAGTCTCTGAAACTGAATAAACAAGCAACAATGAGTCATTATTTTCAGATGAAATAAAATATATATTGTTCAAAAAATATGATAGGAATTATCGAGTACGGAGCTGGCAACTTATTTTCGCTCACCGCTACATTAAGTCGACTTGAGTTGAATTATAAACTTATTAAGGAACCATTACATTTCCAAGACGATTTTTCTCACTTTATCATCCCAGGGGTAGGACACGCAGAAGCGGCAAAAAATAAACTGATAGACAAAAAACTTTGGTCATGTATCACTACTATTAAAAAGCCTATTCTAGGAATTTGTGTAGGTATGCAGCTATTAACCAAACATTCAGAAGAAGGAGAAGTAGACTTATTAAATATCATACCACTCAGTACCAAAAAATTTATAGGTAATCAACAACTAAAAGTTCCACACATGGGTTGGAATAGTATAACGAATGTTCCAAACGACCCATTATTTGCCAGCATACCACAAGGCGAATATTTCTATTATGTACACTCTTATTATGTAGAATATAGCGATATATATACGCTTTCTAAAACCGAATACACCTTACCATTTTCGAGTAGCATCAGAAAAGAAAATTTTTGGGGTGTACAATTTCATCCCGAAAAATCAGGGCAAGCAGGAGCTAAATTGCTTCACAATTTTGCACAAATTGAGCTTTAATTTATACCCATACAAAGACACCTGCCATTAAATGATTTTTAAATCTGCGTCTCTCTTATCAAATTTACAAATCAACTTGCATGACCTTCAAACTTACTTCTTCCTATAAACCAACAGGCGACCAACCAGAAGCCATTAGACAATTGGTCGAAGGCATCAATCTATCTGAACATTACCAAACATTACTCGGCGTAACAGGCTCGGGGAAAACATTTACCATTGCCAACGTCATTGCACAAACACAACGTCCAACTTTGGTTCTCAGCCACAACAAAACATTAGCAGCCCAACTTTACGGAGAATTCAAACAATTTTTTCCAGAAAATGCAGTAAACTACTTCGTATCCTACTACGATTACTATCAACCCGAAGCGTTTATAGCCTCTACCAATACGTACATCGAAAAAGATTTAAAAATAAACGAAGAAATAGAAAAACTACGTCTCAAAACTACCGCTGCACTCATGTCGGGCAGGAGAGATGTGATTGTGGTATCTTCCGTATCTTGTATATACGGTATGGGAAATCCCGAAGACTTTGCCAATTCAGTATTTCGTTTCGGAAAACAAACGCGAATCAGCCGTAATGCTTTTTTACATCGATTAGTAGAAATTATGTATGCACGCACTACCGCTGTTTTTAGTGCTGGTACCTTTCGTGTGCAAGGTGATACCGTAGATATTTTTCCACCGTATATGGACGCCGCTTATCGTATTTCTTTTTGGGGAGATGAGATAGAAGAAATTGCCACCATTGACCCAAACACAGGAAAAACATTTGAAAAGCATGAACAATTAGCCATTTTTC
>CANJWF010000147.1 GCA_947478315.1 Sphingobacteriaceae bacterium
AAATCTATGCCTGTATGCATTTTGACTATTTTATAGATGGGATGGATGCGGTAACCAAATCCTGATATGGCACCTTTTATTTTTCGACTGTCAACTGGTTGGATGCCTGGTATTGAAGAAAGCATTACCACTCTAGAGCGTGTTAATGAATGGAGTTCGTCAAATGATTTTGATTGCAGATATATTTTCTGTGCAATTTGATCTAATAATTTAGATGTTTCTTTCAGAATAGCTGAATTGTAATATCCTTCTAAATTGCTGTAATGGTTATTATTCGTTAACAGTTCGGTGGTATGATTACTCGGTGCTGCTTCAAAGATAACTCGATAAATATGTTCGTCTCTATCCTTTAGATATTGGAGAACGATGTCCATTTTTTGGAGTCTTTCCTGTAATATTTCATACTGCAATGCCATTTTGCTGACTTCTTTTCTCAAGATTTTTTCTTTGGGCGAATCACTTATAACGTATAAAGAACTTAATAAAAATCCAAAACCGATACTTGTCAACATAAACAATAATCCTAGTAAAGTTTGTTGCTTCCAAGTATGCTTAACTTTTTCGTATTTAAGTGTGTCAGAATTATAATAGTATTTTGTTTTTTTTGCCATGTTTATTGAATCTTCCCTTGCTAATTAATCTTCGTCGTTTTTTGCAGAAAGTTCTCCTTTGTATTTTTTAGGTTTACCGATGTATTTATGGTTATTGGCTCCACTTAAAATTTCCGTTAAGCTTGTTGTATTAAGTATTATTTTGGAAGCTTCGTTTACTTCTATATCTTCTTTTAAACGGTATTGTAATCGACCTTTTTCAAAATAATATCGGGCTATAATTTCGGTTTCTAATAGTTTTTTAATATCTGATTTATAAGTTGTTAGTTCTTGTTTTTTGAAATTGTTTAATTTTATTTTTAGCGTTTCATATTCTGATTTGAATTCCTCTGATTTTTTATTTTTATCAATTTCATTTTTTAAGTCGTTGAGTAATTTTTCTGATTTTGTTTGATTGGTTTTTAAGAAGGTATAGTTGATGAAGTCTAGGTATAACTCATCGCTTATTCTAAATTTGTCGGGTTGGGTTATTGTATTATGTTCTTGTCTGTATTTGTTGGTGTAATCAAAAATGAGGTAGTTGCTCACTAAAAATTGTATTATCTCATTTAATGATTTTTCTTTGATAACAATGTCAGGATATATTCCATTTCCATCGTAAACAAAACGTTTGTTTTGAGTTTTAAATTCGGTCATTAATGAATCAGCCATTTTGTTAGCTGAACCATTGTTGGTTTTATTGCTATAATCTAAGGATTGAATACATCTTCCGGAAGGTAGGTAATATTTTGCTACCGTCATCTTTACGAGTGTATTGTAAGGTAAGTTAAATGTTTGTTGTACTAATCCTTTTCCGAAGCTACGTTGACCAATTAGCACAGCACGGTCTAAATCTTGTAATGAACCTGCTACAATTTCGGAGGCAGAAGCTGAATGTGCATTAATTAATACTACAAGAGGAATATCGGCTGCTATGGGGTCTTTGGTTGTTTTATAAACAATGGGATTTTCAATATTTCTGCCTTTTTGTGCTACAATTTCGATGTTTTTAGCTACAAATAGGTTGACGATTTTAACTGCTTCGGTTAAAATTCCTCCTCCGTTATATCGTAGGTCTAAGATGAGACCTTTGGGTTTGCTTTTCAAGATTTGATGGAGGGCGTCTTTAACTTCTTCTGCTGAATTTTCTAAAAATCTGTCTAATTTGATATAACCTATTTCTTGTTCTAATACGCTCGAGTAGGAAACGTTATTTTGCTTTATTTCTTCTCGATTGAATATTTTTTCGATAGGTGTATTGTTATTGTTTCTTTTAATTAAAATTTTCAATTTGGTACCCTTAGGACCTTTTAGCATCGCACTTACATCTTCATCTTTTTTTCTTGACAGTTTAACTCCGTCTACTTCTAAGAGTTCATCTCCAGCACGTATGTCGTTTTTTTGGGCAGGAAATCCTTCATAAACTTCAGAAATGGTTATTATTCCGTCTCTTACAAAAACACTCGCTCCAATACCACCATACTGGGTACTGACGTATTTCATTTTGTATTCTTCAATGTCTGATTCAGGTACGAATTCTGTGTATGGGTCTAAGTCGTCGAGCATTGCATCAATACCTTTTTTTATGATACGTGATGAATTAATTTCATCTACGTAATTGACAACTAATTCTTTGTAAACTGAAGAAAAGATATCTATGTTTTTTGAAATTTGAAATAAATCTTCTGAAAAAGCTAGTAGTGAAGTAATAAGAGCAACTCCAATTAGCAGCATCCATTTTTTACTCATGTGCATATGTTTAACTATTCGTTTTGGCTAATTTGTTTAAAATAAACGCTGTAAGTCAATTAACCTCTAAAGTTGAATTACTTATCTTATCAATTTTGATATTGTTCTTAAATAAATATGTACTCGAGTGTTAGTTTTAAATTGTACGTAGATAGTAGCCAAAGTTACTTGATTATATTTTTATTAATCATTTGTTATATGAAATACTCATGACCATTATTCTTACAAAGAGGGATGATAATGGTCATGATAGATTCTTTATCACAATAAACACCGATGAGTAAATGCTTTACATAAAGCAGCGTTTTGCAGTCATGATTTCCGTAAATAAAAACATCAACGAATAATTAACAGATGAAAATTATTTAGTTAATCAGTATGTTATTTTTTAGAAAATACGGACATTTTTAAAGTCTGTTGTTGTCAATTTGAGATAATTCTTTTTGTATGGTAAAGGTAACATAAGTTGTGTCTCTCTTGATTCGTTTGGCAAGTTGTTCAATGAGTTGTTGTTCGCTACCTGGAGTGTAAGACAAATCGGAGTCGGTTAGGTCTCGATATTTTCTCTTTAATTTTATTTTTAATCTTTCCCAATCTGCTGAATTAATGGATAATTGATTCATAATTAACATATTAATTTGATGATTTCTTTATAAGGTTAGTGAAGGTATATCGGTCATTCTCATAGATGAAAATGTGTTTACACCCAGCCACAAAGTTAGAATTTTAACTTGTCTAGGAGTGATAATTTAATGCTATGTTTTTTATGCGCAATTTTTTGCACGGGTATGTCTGCGGTGCTTAGAATAATGTGTAACAATATGTGCCTCATTTAGGGTGTATGATTGTTAGTTTTTTGTTTTACCTAATATGGGGGTTTTACTAAAGTAATTTGATTTTGTTACTTTTGTCGCACTCTTCATTTATTGGTTCAAATTTAAATATAAATAGTTTTGGATTTATTTAACAAAATCAGCAACAATATGGGGCCTATTGGTCAGCATTTTGGCATGGCTCATGGATATTTTGCATTCCCTAAATTAGAGGGAGAAATAGCACCTATTATGAAATTTAGGGGCAAAGACCATCTCGTATGGAGTTTAAACAACTACATAGGTTTGGCTAATCATCCAGAAGTGCGTAAGGTTGATACTGAAGCATCGGCTGAATACGGTTTAGCGTATCCTATGGGTGCACGTATGATGTCTGGAAATTCTAATTTACATGAATCTTTAGAAAAGGATTTAGCAAATTTTGTTGGAAAGCAAGAAGGGTTGTTATTGAATTATGGCTATCAAGGTATGGTATCTGCTATAGACTCTCTTGTTGATAGACATGATGTGATTGTATATGATGCTGAATCTCACGCTTGTATTATTGATGGTGTTCGGTTACATCAGGGCAAGCGGTTTGTTTATACTCATAATGATATGCTGAGTTTAAACAAACAGTTAGATAGGGCTTCTAAATGGGTTGAAAATACAGGTGGAGCTATTTTGGTAATTACGGAAGGTGTTTTTGGTATGTCTGGCGCTCAAGGTAAGTTAAAAGAAATTGTTGAGCTTAAAAAGGCTTATAATTTTAGATTATTTGTTGATGATGCACATGGTTTTGGAACGATGGGCGAGTCGGGTGCAGGCACGCATACTGCCCAAGGGGTTGTCGATGGAGTGGACATATACTTTGCCACATTTGCCAAGTCTATGGCTTGTATTGGTGCTTTTATTGCCTCTTCAGAAGAAGTTTGTAATTTTTTACGGTATAATATGCGGTCTCAAATTTTTGCTAAATCGTTGCCTATG